>JBHJOH010000122.1:0-7694 GCA_050329955.1 Acidimicrobiia bacterium
TCCAGGGCCACGCCGCCCCCGGCATCTACGCCCGGGCGTACCTCGAGGGTCGCCTCGAGGAGAGCCAGCTCGACAACTTCCGCCAGGAGATCGGCGGCAACGGCCTCAGCTCGTATCCCCACCCCCGGCTCATGCCCGACTTCTGGGAGTACCCCACCGTCTCGATGGGGCTCGGACCGATCAACTCCCTCTACCAGGCCCGTTTCAACAAGTATCTCCACAACCGCGGTATCGACGACACCAGGGACTCCAAGGTCTGGTGCTTCATCGGAGACGGCGAGACCGACGAACCCGAAACCCTGGGTTCGATCTCCCTGGCTTCCCGCGAGGGTCTCGACAACCTGGTGTGGGTGATCAACTGCAACCTGCAGCGTCTCGATGGGCCGGTGCGCGGCAACGGCAAGATCATCCAGGAACTCGAGGCAATGTTCCGCGGTGCCGGATGGAACGTCCTCAAGGTGATCTGGGGCAGCGGATGGGACCCGCTGCTCGATGCCGACCACGAAGGTGCCCTGGTCGATGTGATGAACGCCACTGTCGACGGCGAGTACCAGCGCTACAAGGCCGAGAACGGGGCCTATGTTCGCCAGCACTTCTTCGGCAAGGATCCCCGCACCCTCGCCATGGTCGAGCACATGTCCGACACCGAGATCTGGGAGCTGCGGCGTGGCGGGCTCGACCACCACAAGCTCTACGCCGCCTACAAGGCAGCGAGCGAGCTCACCGGCGCCCCCACCGTGATCCTGGCGAAGACCGTGAAGGGCTGGACGCTGGGTCCCGACGTCGAGGGCCGCAACGCCACCCACCAGATCAAGGAGCTCACCAACCAGCAGCTCCAGGAGTTGCGGGTTCGACTCCACCTGGAGGATGACATTCCCGAGGAGGCGCTCCAGGGCGACCTCGATCCGCCCTACTACCGGCCCGGTCCGGATACTCCCGAGTACGCCTACCTCATGGAAAGCCGCAAACGGCTCCACGGCGCGGTCCCTTCACGTAGCACCAGGGTTCGAAACCCGTTGCCGCTTCCGCCCGACGAGGCGTTCAAGGAGATCAACGCCGGCTCCGGCAAGGTGGAGGCGTCGACCACCACCGCTTTCACGCGCCTGCTCCGCAATCTGGCACGCACCGAGGGCTTCGGCTCCCGGGTCGTACCGATCGTGCCCGACGAGGCCCGAACCTTCGGGATGGACTCACTGTTCCGAGAGCTCAAGATCTACGCCTCGAAGGGGCAGCTCTACGAGCCGGTCGACGCCTCGATGATCCTCGCCTACGTGGAGGGCAAGGACGGCCAGATCCTCGAAGAGGGCATCACCGAAGCCGGGTCCACCGCCTCGTGGATCGCCGCCGGCACCTCGTACGCCACCAGGGGCGTACCCATGGTCCCCTTCTACATCTTCTACTCGATGTTCGGCTGGCAGCGGGTCGGTGACCTGCTGTGGGCGGCCGCCGACGCCCGCACCCGTGGGTTCCTGCTGGGCGCCACCGCCGGCCGCACCACCCTCCAGGGCGAGGGTCTCCAGCACCAGGATGGCCACAGCTTGCTGCTGTCATCGGTGGTCCCGGTGTGCCGGTCGTACGACCCTGCCTTCGCCTACGAGCTCGGCGTCATCATCCGTGACGGCATCCACCGCATGTACGGCGACGGCGAGGACGTCTTCTACTACCTCACCGTCTACAACGAGAACTACCAACAGCCACCCAAGGCGGACGGTGTCGATCAGGGCATCCTCGATGGCCTCTACCGCTGGGCGGAGTCACCCGAAGGTGTCGAACGCCGTGGTGCGATCCTGTTCTCGGGTTCGGCCAACCTGGCGGCACGCCAGGCCCAAACCGAGCTGGCCGAGCGCTTCGGCATCGGCGTGGAACTGTGGTCCGCAACCTCGTACAAGGCGCTCCGTGAAGACGCCATGGCGGCCGATCGCTGGAACCGGCTCCACCCCGGCGCCGAGCCCCGGGTCCCGTTCGTCACCCGGGCACTGGCCGACGTCGGCGGGCCGATCGTCGCCGTCACCGACTTCATGCGGATGGTTCCCGAACAGGTGTCCCCGTGGATACCCCACCGTTTCGTTCCCCTCGGCACCGACGGATTCGGCCGGTCCGACACCCGCAAGGCCCTGCGGCGCTTCTTCGAGACCGATACCCCCCACGTGGTGGTGGCGATGCTCTCCGGCCTCGCCGCCGACGGTGCCATCGACGCCGAAGTAGCCCGCAAAGCCATCGCCGACTACGGAATCGATCCGGACGTGGCGCCACCGTGGTCTAGATAGAAGCCGAGCTGCTGGCTGCTGGCTAGGAGCTAGCAGCCAGCAGCTTCGGCTTTCGCGCTATCGTCAAAATCGCTCGACTTACCGGTTCATCGTGCCGAACAACACGGTGACAAGGAGCGAGGGCCGATGGGGCCTACGAAGGGGACAACACCGCTCGAAGATCGGTGGCGGTCGCGCAGACTCGCCGCGTTTGTTTTGCGCGCCGCCATTTTCCTCGTGCCGTTGGGAATGGGCTTCCTGGCGGGACGGACGGCCGCCCGGATGCTCCCCGAAACCGAGACCGCCACCGACATCGCCGTTTGGTGGGTGTCGGTGCTGGCCGCCTCGACGATCGCAGCCACCCTCACCGATCGGGTTGCCCGGCGACTTCTTCCCCTCACCATCCTGCTCAAGATGACGATGCTGTTCCCCGATCGGGCACCTTCGAGGATGCGGGTGGCGCTTCGGTCCGGCAACTTCACCGAGCTCCGCAAGCGAATCGACCGCGTTCAGTCCGGTGAGTCGACCGACATCGGAGAGATGTCCGAGCTGATCCTGTCGCTTTCGACGGCGCTCTCCAATCACGACAGGAAGACCCGCGGACACTCCGAGCGGACCCGGGCCTACACCGACATCCTCTCCGAGGAAATGGGCCTGAGCGAGGAAGCAAGGGACAAGCTGCGCTGGGCGGCGCTGCTCCATGACGTGGGCAAGCTCGAAGTACCGGCCGAGATCCTGAACAAGGACTCCTCGCTGACCGACGAGGAGTGGCACATCGTTCGGCAACACCCGGTGTACGGGATGAAGCTGGTGGGCCCGCTCATCCCATGGATGGGTGAATGGGCCAAGACCATCGAACATCACCACGAACGTTTCGACGGAACCGGATACCCCCACGGTCTCGCTGGAACCGAGATCGCGCTCGGCGCCCGCATCGTCTCCGTGGGCGACGCCTACGATGTCATGACCTCTGGAAGGGCGTATCAGCGCCCGAAGACGCCTGCTGCGGCCCGGCAGGAGATCGCCTCCCAGGCGGGGCGCCAGTTCGATCCGCTGGTCGTACGGGCCCTCATGAACGTTTCGCTCGGGCGCCTCCAGGTGGCAGCCGGGCCCCTCGCCATGCTCGCCGAGCTCCCATTCATCCGGGGACTCCCCCAGATTGGCCGCGACGCCGCCACCCTGCTCACCAGTTCCGCGGTGTTGGCGACCTCGATCGCCGCCGGGGTGATTCCTCCGCCCTCGGCATTCCTGCCGGTCGACGTGGTCGACGCTGTTGCCGCCGCCGGAGAGTTCGCGCTGCCGCCCGAACCCGATTCGACCCCCTCCACCGTGCAGGAACCATCGTCCACCACCAGCACCACGCTGCCGGAGGAGACCACCACCTCCACGACGACACCGTCCACGACCACCACGACCGCCACCGACGAGCCCACCACCACCGTCACCACCTCGGATGGTCCGACGGCTGTGAGCGACGCCGTGAGCACGCCCATGGGCGTTCCGATCGTCATCGACGTTCTCGCCAACGACTCCGACCCAGCCGGTTCGCTCGATCCGAGCAGCCTACGTCTCCGATCCACCCCGGGCCGGGGGTCGGCGGTGGTGGGGTCCGGGCGGATCACCTACACCCCCGAACCCGACCAGGTCGGAGAAGACTCCTTCCGGTACCGCGTCTGCAACAGGGCGGAAGCATGTGCCGAGGCAACCGTCACGATCACGATCTCCAGCGTCCAACGGCCTCCGGTACCGGGCGTCACCACCGCCGCCATCGACGAGGACACGCTGTTGAACCTGGCGCTGGGGCTGACCGATCCCGACGGTGACGACCTGACCTGCTCACTGGCTGCCAGCCCGTCTTCGGGGGCGGCCACCGTGCCCGCCGACTGCTCGCGGCTGGTGTTCCAGCCGGCCGAGAACTTCAACGGGGCAGTGGAGATCATGATCGAGGTCACGGACGGCACCAGCGATGTCACCTTCGTCGTGATCGTGACGGTGCGCCCTGTCAACGATGCCCCGGTCGCGGCCAACGACGTCGCCTCGACCGGTTGGGGAGCACCCGTCGACATCGCGGTGCTCGCCAATGACGTCGACGTCGACGGTGATCGCCTGACCGTGACGATCACATCTCAGCCGACCGCCGGTACCGCCGCCGTGGTGGGGTCGGTGGTTCGCTACACGCCCACCTTCGGTGCGGCCGGCACCTTCACGATCGGATACCGCATCTGCGACCCCGCTGGCCTGTGCGATGACGCCACCGTGAGCGTGACGGTCACGGCCGCGACCGTCACTGGCGACGACACCGGATCCGGCCCGGCGGGAGCGGAGGTGGTCGTCCGGGTCGTGAACAACGATGTACCGGGGAACGGGTTCTGGGACAGGCAATCCTTCAGGATCGTCACCGACCCCCAGAACGGGAACGCCCTGACGTCGGGTGGCGGGAGGATCCGGTACACCCCCGACGACGGCTTCACGGGAACGGACACCGTTGTCTACGAACTGTGTGACACCGCAGGGTCATGTGACACGGCGACCTTCACGGTCACCATCGGATGAGTCGGCCGGGGGCGGGGCCGGCTCACTTCTTTCCGAACAGCCTCTTGAACCAGGCGAGCAGGCTCTGGAAGAACAACGACAGCCCCTTGACGTCGGCCGCCTTGATCTCCTGGGCCTCCTCGACGGTGGTGGCCGCCAGCTTGCCTTCCACGCACTGAACGAGCTCGCTGATGAGCCGGGTCGACATCTCGTTGATGAGGCCGGTGCGACCGAACTGGGCGGCGGCGCCGGACAGGGTGACATCGGCGTCGATCTTCACCGCGGTGCCGGCAGGGGACGGCACCAGGGCATACGTCACCTTGACCTGTCCCCGGCTTCCGCCTCGGCGGTCCACACCCTTTCCGTCGATGAGTCCGGTCTTGGCGGCGTGGTCGGGCGTCACGGTGGCCTCACCCTCGAAGGTGGCGGAGAGCGGCCCCAGTTTCACCGAGACCTTGCCGACGTAGACACCTTCGCCCTTGTCTTCCAGGAGCTCGGCACCGGGAAGGCAGTCGGCCACGGAGGCGACATCCTGGAAGAAGTTCCAGACGGTGTCGACGGGGCGGGACACTTCGAATTCGTGAGTGATGTTCATGGGCGGATCCTCGCTCGACTGCAGACGTACGCTAGACCGCTGCCCTGCGGCACGCATAACCGCCCAGAATCGGAGTGCGGCCAATCCCGGTCGAACGGAGCGTCACGGAAGTGATTGCATGCTGTGGGGGCCCTTCCGGGATCGGAGATGTCCGCCGTTCCTGGCACGACGGACGCCGACGATCTCGGCCACGATCGCCAGGGCGATCTCGTAGGGACCCTCCGCTCCGATGTCGAGGCCTGCCGGGCCGTACACCGTGCCCAGGTCTTCGTAGTCCCCGCCCAGATCCGCCAGCAGGCGTTCCAGACGTTCCCCCGGCCCCAGGGCGCCCACGTAGGCGACGCCGCTACCAGAGAGGCACCGAAGGTACTCGAGGTCACGCAGGTAGTTGTGGGACATCAGCACCACGTGAGACCGCTGATCGAGCTCGACCGCCGAGCGAAGATCCCGCGCCTCACAGTGGACGAGGGCCGAGGCCTCGGGGAACCGTTCCGCCGTGAGAAACTGACGTCGGTCGTCGACCACGATCACCTCGAAGCCGAGGTCGGCGCCGTAGCGAACCAGGGGGACGGCGTCGTGTCCGGCTCCGCACACCACCAGCCGCGATGGCGACCCCACCACTTCGATGAGTGCTTCCGATCCCTCCAGGGCCAGCAGCCGGTGACGGGAGTCGATCAACGCCTCCCGGGCCGCCTCCACCAGTGCGGCGGGAACCACGCCGTCGGATCCGGAGTGGGTGACAACCGCACGATCACCGACCCTGTCGCCTCCCAGCAGGTGAACGATGGCGGCGGGCCGCTGGGCGCTGCGCAACTCCCCCAGCATCGTCGACAGGGCCAACGCCGATGAGGAAGGTTCCACCAGCAGTCGGGTGGCGCCGTTGCAGCCGATACCCCACCCCCACACCGCCTCGTCATCTGCGGTGAGATCGAACTCGACCACCTCAGGTGCCGAGGAACGGATCACTCTGGCTGCGATGGCACGCAGATCGGAGTCGAGGCACCCACCCGACACCGTCCCCACCGAGGTACCGTCCTCGGCCATCAACTGGCGAGCGGCCAGCCCCCGATAGGTCGAGCCTCTGACTCCGACCACGGTCGCCAACGCGAAGGGGATGGCGCGCTTGGTCCAGTCGGCGATCGTCTCACGAATCCGGTCGAGTTCGGCCACACCCGGAGGATAGGTGCCCTTCCCCTCCCGAGCCGCGAAGAACGCTCGACGGCGCCCGCTCGGCCGGCGTCACCGGTGTTCCGTATCGCCCGCCAGCAGGTCCAACACGTGAGGCACCAGATCGAGGATGGCCTCGAGGTTTTCGACCGCGCCCTTCGGGCTGCCCGGGAGGTTGACGATGAGCGAGCGTCCCACCGACCCGATCACGCCTCTGGTGAGCGCCGCTTTCGGGGTCTTTTCGATCCCTTTGGCCAGCATGAGATGCACGAGTCCGGGAGCTTCCCGCTCGATCACGGTTCGGGTCGCCTCGGGCGTCACGTCGCGCGGCCCGAAACCCGTTCCGCCCGTCGAAACGACCAGTGCGGCCCGTTGCGCCATGGCCCGGAGCGCCATGGCGATCGCCTCGGGCTCGTCGGCCACCACCCGCCGGTCCACCAGTTCGTAACCGGCTGCGGTCAGGCGTTCCACCAGCGCGTCACCGGATCCGTCGAGACGGGTGCCCGCGCTGACCCCGTCGCTCACCGTGAGGACCGCCGCCCGGGGAGCGGTCATGGCCGCCACGTGAGATCGAGGCTTTCGTTCCACGGTGGAATCGGCACACCTGGACCGAGCCCGAACCGGACCGCCAGCACCACGACGACAAACGTGGCGACGAGCCCGACCGACAGGCTGCGTTCCTCGATCACCTCAGGAGGTTTGAAGGACTTGGTGCCCGCCGCCACCATCACCGTGACGAGAATGAACGCGCCCGACAGCGGGAGGCTGGTGACGAATCCGGTTCCCGCATCAGGAAGGAACATCGGCACCGCCAGCAGGGGGCCCGCCAACCCGGGAATCAGGGCTATAGAGGAGGCGAATCGGAGCCGCTCGCGAGGGTTCGAGACTTCGCTGCGGTGGCGGGAGAACGACAGGAACGCCGGAGCGGCACCCACCGCGATCAGGACCAGGGCCAGGGCGCCGACGATCGCCAGCGCCAGGTCGATACCCTCCGGGATCGACAAGCGGGCGAACGCCCGACCGACCGGCGATTCGGCGTCAACCGCCCCCAGGGCTAGGGCGACGCAGGCGTTGCGGAAGGCGAACAACATCGTCCACAACATCACCAGCCTCCCGGAGCTGCGGTCCTTGGAACCCGGGTACAGCAGCAGCAG
>JBHJOH010000123.1:0-2299 GCA_050329955.1 Acidimicrobiia bacterium
GACCGCCGGGTGGTGCTGCTGGCATCCGGTGGCATGAGTCACCGGTTCTGGCGGCTCAAGGAGATCGCCAAACACGAGGCATCCGACCCCGTCCACATCATCACCCCCGAGGCGCGCCAGGCCGATCTTCAACGCATCGCCTGGATGACCGACGGCAATCACGCCGCCATCGTCGACTCGATGGACGACTACCACCAGCACCTTCCCGAGGCGGGATTCGGGCACTACCTGATGATGGTCGGGGCGGTGGGTGGTCGGGACTGCACCGCCCCCGGCGTGCAGTTCTCCGACTACGAAAACGCCACCGGCACCGGCCAGGTCCACGTGTGGTTCGACCGCCCGGCTGGTGGCTGGACGACGTAGGAGAGCGTTGGTCGGCGTGGGCTGCGTCACGGGGTTGCAGCCGCCGGGGAGGACCAGCTCTCCACCGTCTCTCCTTCGTGTCAGGGACCAAAGACCCTGCTGGTCGTCGTCCGCCCTCCGTAAACATAGAGTCTATGACTAAAAGACTCATGGAACAGCCTGCCACCGAGCAGACGCGGAGACGGCCGCTCCGTCCCGGCGATCTCGTGACCTGGGGTGTCGCCGGGTTGGCACTGGTGGTGGCCCTGGGGGCGATGCTCGCCACCACCGGCGGTCCTCGTGACTTCGCAACCGACGGCGGTGTGACGGCGGCACCCGAGACCACGGTCACCACCAGCGACCAGGTGCTGGGCACCATCGAGGTGGTGGCGTCCGAGTTCGCCTTCGAACCCAGTCGGATCGAGGTCGACGCACCGGGGCGCTACGAGATCAGCCTGCGTAACGATGGCGACATCATCCACGACTTCGCCGCCGGCGACACGGTCATCGTCGCCGAGGCCGGCGCCACCGCCGTCGGTGTCGTCGAGGTTCCGCCGTCCGGCCTCGAGGTGATCTGCTCCATCCCCGGCCACGTCGAATCCGGAATGACCGGGATGATCACCGTGGCAGGGTCCGACCCCGTCGCTGCAGCCGAAGACATGAGCCATGGCTCATCGGCCGTCGCCCCCTCGGTCGAGCCGGATCCGGCGGCGCCACCGTACGAGCCGTTCGACCCCCGAGCCCCTCAGCGTGGCGAGGGTCCCGGCATCACCCTCATCGAGGGTGGCGCCCCCGGCGGCGGCGATCTGATCGAGGTCGAGATGATGATCGAGGAAAAGGTGATGACGATCGCCGAAGGCTTCAGCCAGGAGGTGTGGACCTTCGGAGGGACGCTTCCCGGCCCGGTCATCCGAACCCACGTCGGCGACACGGTCCGGGTCCATCTCGTGAACCCCGAAACCTCCGTTCTCCCCCACTCGGTCGACTTCCACGCCTCACAGGTGGCCTGGAACGACGAGATGAGATCGATCAACCCGGGCGAGGACCTCATGTACGAGTTCACCACCGATTACGCCGGGGTGTGGATGTACCACTGCGGGACCCCACCGGTGCTGCACCACATCTCCAACGGCATGTACGGGATGGTCATCGTCGAGCCCGAGGGTGGGCTTCCCCCCATGGAGCACGAGTTCGCCATCCTCCAGTCCGAGTGGTACCTCGGCCCCCAGGGCGAGCCGAGCGACCTCATCAAGGCCGACCAGGGAGCCCCATCGCCCGATCTGGTGCTGTTCAACGGAGTCGCCTTCCAGTACGAGCATTCGCCGATCGAGATCCCCACCGGAGAACAGGTCAGGATCTTCGTGCTCAACGCCGGACCGTCGATCGACTCGGCGTTCCATGTGGTGGGCACCATCTTCGACACGGTCATCCGGGAGGGCGTCAGCCTGGAACGGGGAAACCCGGGCAACTACGGCTCGCAGGCGGTCGACCTCTCTCCCTCCCAGGGCGCCATCGTCGAGATGAAGGCGATGGAGGATGGTCTGTACCCCATCGTCACCCACGCCTTCAACTTCCCCGGCCGCGGCGCCCTCGGGTTGTTCCAGGCCGGGGACGGCGACCCCAGCTGAACCATGCCGAAGCGAGACGGCAGGTAGCGCCGACAGCCGCTCATCGTCCCGTTCGAGGTCACTCGACGAGGCGATGGGCGGTTTCGGCGTGATGACAGAATCGGCATCTGTTCGGGCCGTGGCGGTAGCCTCGCCGGATGCGCAAACCGGTGATCGGGATCGTGGTGTGGAAGCGGGGCCTGAAGACGCCGCTGGGTGATCCCGAACTGCTCCACGCTCTCTCCGATGCCTACGTGACGGCGTTCTCAGAGGCCGGTATGACGCCGATGCTGATCCCCAACGCCCGTCCGGTCGACGAGGCCGCCCTCTTCCTCGACCGGATCGACGGG
>JBHJOH010000124.1:0-21899 GCA_050329955.1 Acidimicrobiia bacterium
CGGTGACGGTGATGATGGTGGCGGGAACGTCGATGGCCCCGGCCCGCGAGTTTTCACCCGAACAGCGGAACGGTCCACCGACGTGATCGTGACTCCGGGTACGAACCTCCAGGCCGTGATCGATTCCTCGCCGGCGGGTTCGGTCATTCGCTTCCGACCCGGCACCTACCGGCTCGCCCAGATGGCGCCGAAGGCGGACATGAAGATGATCGCCGATCCTGGAGTGGTGCTCAAAGGATCCAAGGTGCTCGGAGGTGACGAGACGTGGATCTCCGATGGGTCCAGATGGTATGTGGGTGGGCAGACCCAGGGTTCGACTGCTCCAGTTCAAGGCGAGGAATGGGGCTTCTGCGATGACGACCGGCCGGCGTGTGTGTTTCCCGAGGATCTGTTCGTCGGCGGGGAGCCGCTGAGGCGTGAATCGTCGCTGGGCGCGGTCGGACCCGGGGAGTGGTTCTTCGACTATGCCGCCGACCGGATCTACATCGGCGACAACCCGGTCGGACGCACCGTCGAGGTCAGCGTCTCGTCGTGGGCGTTCCACGGTTCGGCCGACCGAATCCGAATCGAAGGCTTCGCCATCGAACAGTACGCCACCCCTGGCAGACAGGGCGCCATCAACCCGCGAGTGGGTCGGATCGGGTCAAACGGGGTCGATTGGGTGGTGGTGGGCAACACGATTCGTCACGGCCATGGCTGGGGCATCAAGATCGAGCACGGCATGGTGGTGGCCGACAACGTCACCGACGAGAATGGGCAGGGTGGCATCGGAGGCGTCGGCGACAACGTCCTGATCGAACACAACGAGATCACCGGCAACTGCATCGCCGGGTACCGCTGCTTCGGTTGGGAGGGAGGGGGAACCAAGTTCGTCACCGAGGGGATGGTCTTCTCCGACAACGTGGTCTCCGACAATCTCGGCCACGGGATGCACCCCGACATCCTCTCCGATGACGTGCTGATCGAGGGCAACCTGGTCGAGGACAACACGGGGGTGGGCATCCACTACGAGACGAGCACCAACGCCGTCATTCGGGACAACGTCGTGAACCGCAACGGCTTCAAGCCCGATGGCAGCCGGGAGCCGGGCATCCTGGTCCTGAACTCGGTGGGAGTGGACATCACCGGCAACATCCTCGACGGCAATGCCCTCGGCATCCTGCTCCGCCAGGACGACCGCACCGATCGCGGCATCGTCGGAGACGTGTCGGTGACCGGCAACCGGGTGACCGGTGGCACGAACTCCAGGAGCGGGGTGGGCAGTGTGACCATCGACGCCGGGCTGTTGGGTGTCATCACCTTCCAATCCAACACGTACTCGTACATCGACGAACGCCCGTTCACCTTCGCCGGAACCACCTACACCCCGACTGGGTGGCAGGGTCTGGGCTTCGACACCTCGAGCAGCTTCACCCGGCGATGAGCGGGTTCAGCCGCTCGGCGTTCCTCGCTGTCGTGGCGCGCACCCCGCTGGTGTCGATCGACCTGGTGGCTCGCGACCGCGACGGGCGGATCCTGGTCGGTCGGCGGGTCAACGAACCGGCCCGCGGGACCTGGTTCGTCCCGGGAGGACGGATCTGGAAGGGCGAGACGCTGGACGTGGCATTCGTACGGATCGCCCGCTCCGAACTCGGGGCGGGGGACTGGAGCCGGGATCGGGCCCCGCTCCTGGGCACCTACACTCACATCTACCCCACGAACTTCGCCGACGTGCCCGGGATCGAGACCCATTACGTGGTGCTCGCCCACCGGGTGGACGTCGTAGCGCCGCCCGATCTGCCGGAGGAACAGCATTCCGAATATCTCTGGCTCCGGCCCGGTGAGCTTCCGCCCGTCGGTGCGATCCATCCCAACACCGCCGTCTACCTCGATGAGCTCGCCGACGGCACATGAGTGGCCTCCGGTTTGGGGGCCCCGATGAACATCGTCAGTGTCGAACAACTCGGCAAGTCGTTCCCAGAACGGCCGGTGCTCTCGGGTGTGACCTTCGGGATCGATGAGAACGACCGCATCGGTGTCATCGGCGCCAATGGGTCAGGGAAGTCGACATTGCTCGGGTTGTTGGCAGGGACCATCGAAGCGGACGAGGGCAGGGTCGTGAGGGGCAACCACGTTCGGGTCGCCACGCTCGATCAGGACCCTGTGTTCGATCCGGCATCGACATTGGCCGAGGTTTCCGGTGACGGCCACCAGACGGTTGCGCTCCTGGACAGGCTCGGTCTGACCGACCTCGACATGAGGATGGGGGCTCTCTCCGGAGGCCAGCGCCGGCGGGTGGCGCTGGCGCTGACGTTGGCCCAGGAAGCGGAGCTGACCATTCTGGACGAGCCCACCAACCATCTCGATGTCGATGTGATCGACTGGCTGGAGGACGAGATGGCATCCCGACCCGGTGCCCTGGTCATCGTCACCCACGACCGCTATCTCCTCGACCGGGTCGCCACCCGGGTGCTCGAGGTCCACGACACCTCCCTGGTCTCGCATCGGGGCAACTATCAGGACTATCTCGAATCCCGAGCGGAGCGAGAGGCGTTGGCCGCCGCCACCGAGAGGAAACGCCAGAACCTGGCGCGCACCGAGTTGGAGTGGCTCCGGCGGTCTCCCAAGGCGCGTACCGGCAAGTCGAAGGCGCGAATCGATGCCGCCAATCGGCTGTTGGCGGCCGAGCCGGCCAAAGAGCGGGTGTCGCTGGAGTTCGACTTTCCGTCGCGTCGGCTCGGGAGCAAGGTGGTCGAGATCCGCCACGCCGGGATGAGCTTCGACGGCCGAACGGTCCTGTCCGATATCACGTGGTCGTTGCACTCCGACGCCAGAATCGGCCTGGTCGGTCCCAACGGGGCCGGAAAGACGACCCTGCTCAGGCTGATGGCAGGTCGTCTCGAGCCCAGCAGCGGTTCGGTCCAGATCGGTGAAACGGTGACATCGGGCTGGTACGGGCAGGATCCCGAGCCGCTGCCGATGGGCAAACGGATCCTCGAGGTGATTCGTGACATCGCCGAGGAGACCCGTCTCGGGTCGGGGATCAGGGTGTCGGCCTCGGAACTGTTGACACGGTTCGGTTTCCCTTCGTCTCAGCACTCGACCACCGTGGGCGATCTGTCCGGCGGGGAACGGCGTCGACTCGAGCTGTTGCGGGTGCTTGCCACCGTCCCCAATGTGCTGCTGCTCGACGAGCCCACCAACGATCTGGACCTCGACACCCTGGGAGCTCTCGAAGCGTTCCTGGATGACTGGCCGGGTGCTGTGATTGCGTCGAGTCACGATCGGTACTTCCTGGAACGGGTATGCCGCGACATCATCTCGATCGAACCCGATGGCGGTATCCGCCATCATCCGGGAGGGTGGTCGGCGTACCGGAAGGAAATGATCGCCGCCTCCAAGGCAGCCTCCCAGGGACGATCGGCGCAGACCGAAGGAGGACGTCGTCCCGTCACCCCGCCGAGTGCAATGGAGTCACCGGCCCCTCGGCTGCCTGCAAGCGGACGGCTGTCGTACAGCGAGCGCCGCGAGTTCGATCGCCTGGAGCGGCGCATCCCCGAGTTGGAACGAGACGTTGCCCGGATGAACGCCGAACTCGCCGCGGCCGGTTCCGACTGGCAGGCGGCGACCTCGGTGGGGGAGCGGCTGCACGCCGCCCAGGCGGAGTTGGCGGCCGCCGAGGAGCGATGGCTGGAGCTGTCCGAGCGGGTCTGAACATCGCTGGAAGCCGTTCCGAGCCCTTCCGGCTGGCGGGTAATCCCTGGCGGGCGATCACCACGCTTGTCGGAGAGGGCGTCGTCGGTGCTCTGCCCCGCCAGTGCCCGGGCTGAAGCGGTCACGAGCTCGGCGAAGTCGGCGTTTCAGCTGGAAACCAGTACTTGCGGTGGACGCGGAGAGTGGTAGAAATATTACGGAACGTGGGCACGTGGGGAGGGCTTATGACTGGGGTACTGGCGCGACGCGCCATCATCGTGATCGCCGTGGTGGCGGTGGCAGCAATGTCGACACTGGTCGTGCGAGCGCGCCAGCTCGACGTGGAGACCGAGACGGCAGTGATGGCCCGGGCGGCGGCAACTGTCGGAGCGGTCGAGACACTGGCGGGCCAGGCAATCGTGTTCGGCCTCGATGCGGAGGCCGGCGTCGTCGAGGCGGCCCAGGCGTCGGAGGCGCTGGCGGCTTTCGACAGCGGCCTGGACGATCTCCGTCAGGTCGACACCACGCCTGGAACCGCCCCCGTGGTGCGCGCCTTCATCCTCGACGCTGATCGGATCGCCTCGGATCTGCTCGCCGGCAACGTGGCAGGAGCCCGGATGCGGTTCTCGGCCGATCTCGCCGGGCACCGGGCCAACCTGGGCGATGTGGTGGGAGAGCGCATCGCCGAACTCGTCAGTCAGGCTCAACGCCTCGACGACACCTCCCGCAGGCTGGCCTGGGCTTCGGTGGTGGCGGCGGTGGCGGGCCTGGTGTGGGCGTCGGCTCCGTTGGGGGGTTGGATCGGAACCGTCATCCGGGGGCGGCGGCATCGCCACGATGTGCCGGTCGAGGCAGCCCGACCGCTTGGTCCCCCGGTGCAGGAGCGCATTGTCATCCAGTTGCCCGATGAGCCCAATGACCTTCCTGCCAGGCTCCGCCATCCCCGGGTGGAGGACCTCGGGTGGTTGCTGGAACAGGTGCTGGTGCCGTTCGGGAGAGCCGGTTGGGCGGTCGACGTGAGTTGCCCGGCGGTGGGTGTGGACTGCGACCCCGCCGACGTCCGGGAGATGGTGGGAAGTGTCCTCCGACGTGCCGACACCGCCGGCGCCGAGCGGATCGGCATGGTGGTGCGCACGTCCGGCAACCGGGTTCGCGTCACGGTGGCCGACGATGGCGCCTCGGTGTTCGGCGAGGACGGCAACGCCATGGGCCATGGGCCCGTCGCCCTCCGGAGTGCGGTACGGACCAGGGCCGAGGCCGTTGGGGCCACCCTGACATGGCGGCGTTCCGGCGGGCTCAACCTGGCGACCCTCGAACTTCCCAGGCTGGTCCGCGCCGAGGTGGCGGTACACGCGTGACTTTGACGGCTGCGGCCCTCGTGCTCGCGACGTCGCTCGCCGCTGCTACCCCCGTCATGATCCCTGCCGCCGTCCCCGGCACCCCCGCCGTGATCCCTGCCGCGGGGCATGCCATCTGGTATTTCAGCGGCTCCGACGCAATGACGGGTGTCCTGGTCGCCGAGGAGGGCGGACCTATCGGGCCCGGGGTCGTGGTGGAGGTCGATCCGGGCGACCATCTGGAGTTCGTGGCCGATCATGACGGACTGGCACTGGATGGGCGAGCGGTGGTGCGAGTCTGGACGACATCGCCCGCCCACGCCGGTGCCGCTCAGATGGCGTCAGGGGAGATCAGGGTGTCGTTGCTGTCGTGCGAGCGGGGGACATGTCGCGCTCTGGCGTCCACCCGGCTGCTCGAGGAGCCGTGGGCGCGAGACGGAGCCCTCGAGCCGAGGGAGGTCGAATTGCCCCCGGTGGACGAGGTGCTGGAGTCGGGCGGTCGCATCTGCGTCCGAATCGACGTGCTCGGTGACCATGCGATCACGGTGGGCTACGGAGGTTCGGAACATCCCAGTTCGGTTGCCCTACCCGTGGGCGGTGCCCCGCTGCCGGCATCCGACGACCCGGCGTCCGGACCGGGCGATGCCCCACCGGAGCCGAATCCAGCGGTGGCTCACCCGGCGGTCCCCGACGATCGAAGCGATCTGGTGTCGCATCCGGGGTTTGGTGGCGCCGACGGGCTCGCCGCCGGCTTGTCCGCCGGGGACGGTCGGGTAGAACCCGGGTGGCTGGTGTCTCTCATGTTCGGGGTGGTCGTCACGTCCGCTTTCGTGGCCATGAGTGCCCTGGGCCGGTCGGAGCGGCGAGTCACCGAACGTGATATCAGAACCAGAAGGCCCCCTGGCCGCCCGGCTCCGCTGTGAACCCCCATGCCTCCTCGATCAGGCCACCCGGGTCCACATGGAAGGCATGCACCTCGTCGGCACGGTAGGTGAGCCGGTCTCTGGTGGCGGTGACATGGCACAGCACCACGATGTGCTGGGTGTTGGCGAGCACATCATGGACCTGGATGCGGAAGTTGGCATCGGTGGCGGCGGCCACCGACCTCAGGAACTCGATGACCTGTGCGCGGCCTTGTTTGTCGCCCGATGCCGTGCCGCCTCCGCCGACGTGCCACACCACTTCGTCGGCGAGCAGCCGTCCCATCGCCTCGAAGTCGCCGTCACAGAACGCCTGGTATTCCTGATGAACGTGCTCGATGTTGAGCGCTGGATCCACGATGACCTCCCGGATCGACATCCTGGCTGTGATCCCTCAAGCATATGGACGTCGGGAGCCGGCGGTAGGGCCTGTGGTCGGTTGCCGATCGGGACTCGGCCCTCACCGCGAGACGGCGAGCAGAGCCTTGCGGCGTGCCTTGTCCCGTGCGCCGCCCGTTACTCTGCGCTTCTTGACCGGACCGGTGCGCCCCTCTTCGATGGCGATGGTGAGGTCGTGGATGGTGGACGAGCCCCTCACCTTCGAGATGATCTCGACCCGATCCTTGATCGGGGCGGCCACAACCGGTCCGATGCAGACGCCCAGACAGCGGGAGCTCTTGATGTCGTAGCCGGCGGCGATGAGGGCCTTGCACAGATTGTTGCGGTCGTCGCCGGTCGCCTTGCGGCAGGCTGAACCGCCGCACACCACCACCGTGTTGGCTGGTAGAGACTTCATCAGACCCGATGATAGGCGATTCCGGCAAAAAGCGTAAGGCCACCCAATTAACCCTATCGGGGTAGTGGTAAGGGGGCTATGACTGTTCGAGCCAATCGATGACGGCATCGACATCGTCGAGCGACGTCGTGTGATTGAGCACGCACATTCGCAGCGTGTACCGACCGTCGATTCTGGTCGAGGACAGGAATCCGACTCCGGAGGCGAGAAGTTCGTCGGTGAGTCGCCGGTTCACCTCCTCGGCGGTCTCCTCGTCCCGGGCCCGGCGTCGGAAGCACACGATCGACAGCTGTGCCCGGCTCATCAGCTCGAGATGTTCAGACTCGGTGACCCGTCGTTCGACATGAGCTGCGAGATCCATCGAATGGTCGATGGCGCCGGCGAAGGCCTCCACCCCGAAGGTCATGAGGGACAGCCACACCTTGAGCGCCCGAACCGACCGGGTCTGCTGAAGGCCCCGATCCACCATGTTGGCCTCGCCGGGCCGATCGGTGGTGTCCTGCAGGTAGGCGGGGCGCATACTGAAGGTTGCCTCGAGCAGGGAGGGGTCCCGAACCAGCAACGCCCCGACCTCGACCGGCTGGTACAGCCACTTGTGGGGATCGAGGGTCACCGAGTCGGCGCGGTCGATGCCCTCCAACAGCGTCCGGCCCCGCTCGGTCAGGGTTGCGAAGCCTCCGTACGCCCCGTCCACGTGCAGCCACAGGTTCTCGCGGCAGGCGACGTCGGCGATGGCGGCGAGCGGATCCACCGCCCCGGTGCTGGTCGCCCCGGCGGTGGCGACCACGGCGATGGGATGGCAGCCGGCGCTTCGGTCGGTCGAGATCGCCGCCTGGAGCGAGGCAACCGACATCACCCCGTCGAGCAGGGCGACCTGGCTGATGGCCGCCGGAGCGAACCCGAGCACTCGCGCCGCCCGGGCGACCGATGAGTGAGCCTCGCCGGTGCAGTAGATGCGGGCATCGGGGTCTCCGGCGCCGACCCTGGATTGTCGTGCGATGGCCAGCGCCGTGAGGTTGGCTGCTGAGCCTCCGCCGACGAGCAAACCGCCGGCGGTGGCGGGCAATCCGAGCCACGAGCGGAACCAGTCGACCACCACCAGCTCGAGGTGGATGGGAGCGGGGCTCTCCCGCCATGACGAGGCATCGATGTTGAGAGCCGAGACCATGAAGTCGGCCAGCGCACCCGGCCAGGTGCCTCGTCCCGGTATGTAGGCGAACGCTCGCGGGTGGCCCCACCGGGCCGCCGCCGGTGCCACCTCGTGCTCGACGATCGAGAGCAGGGTGGCGAAGTCGGTGGGACCGACGGGCGGTGAGGTCGGGATCCGCTCGAGCATCTCCTCGGCGGAGGCAGGGGTGAAGACGGGGCCAGTGTCGAGCCGTTCGAGCAGGTCGACCATACGATCGACGACCAGGTGACCCAGCCGGCGCATCTCTTCCGATGACATCTCGAGTTCGCTCATGACGTCGCAGTGTGCCAGCGCTTCGTATCCTCGGGGCCGGGATGATCGCATGAACGAATCCGGGGACGAGTACGACGACGAACTGGTGGACCTCCTCGAACTGGTGTGGGGTGAGGGCTTCCTGGCGCCCGGCGGCGCCGAAAGCGTTCGCCGGTGTGTGGCGGAAGTAGACCTGAACCGAGCAGAGGTGCTCGATGTCGGGTGTGGGGTGGGCGGGGCCGATCTGGTCCTGGCCGGCATGGGCGCGCATGTCACCGGGATCGACGTCGAAGCGGGCCTCATTCGTCGTGCCCGCCAGCGGGCCGAGCGCGCCGGCATCGAGATTGCCTACCGGCAGGTCGAGCCCGGCCCGCTGCCGTTCGACGACGGCTCGTTCGATCATGTGTTCACCCATGCCGCCATCATCCATGTCGAGGACAAGGCGTCGATGTTCGCCGAGATCCACAGGGTGCTCCGTCCGGGCGGGTGGTTGTTGGGCTACGACTGGCTCCGGGGCACCGCGCCGTTCTCGGCCGACATGTACCGTTGGTTCGAGCTGGAGGGCCTCACCTATTCCATGGATCACCTTGACAACTGCCAGGCGATGCTCACCTCGGTTGGGTTCGAGCAGGTGACGGGAACCGATGTCACCTCCGAGTACCGACTGGCGGCATACGAGGAGTACCAGCGGATGCTGGGACCGGATCACGCCAGGATGACGGCGATCCTCGGGCCGGAGCGGCGCGATCACTTCATCGAGGACTGGCGCATGTTGACGGTGGTGCTCGCCAACGGCGAGCTCCGACCCGCCTACCTCCGCGGCCGCAAGCCCTCTTGAACCTTTGTTGGGTTTTCGTCGAGCCTGCTTGATCCGACGTCGTGAACGATGGAACAACACCGAGGGTGCGACGGGTGAACGGTTCACGACTGTTGATGAGAGCTTTCTCAGAACCGTCTCACGTGACGTTCATCTGGTGTCGGCATTTTGGACACCAGATGGTTACCGACCGGTGCCACGAGAGGACGGATCATGCGACAGAGCACGCCAATCCCGCTGGTGGGGAGTCATCGCTACGATCGCGTTCCGGCTGCCGCTCGCCGGGCGGTTGCACGGGAGCGGCGACGAATCATGTCAACCCTGCACGATGATGTCGGACAGCATCTCTACCGGGTCCTCCATGGCCTGGAAGGGGCGTCCTCCCGTCTCGACGACGGCGAGGTCCGCGCCGAGCTCGATCGACTGGGGGAGGTGGTGCGCCACATCGACACGGTGCTCCGTGGTGAGCTGACGGCGCTTCGCATCGAGGAGCGGGCGTCGGACCTCCGTTTCGAGTTGGAGACATTGGCCGACAGCACCAGGTCGGAGACCGGCATCGACGTCCGGGTGGCCTGTGACGTGGTGGATGGCGATCTGTCCGAAGAGGTGATCGACACGCTCGTGGCCACTGCCCGTGAAGCGATCGTCAACGCTCGCAAGCACGCCAATCCGCGGCGTATCGACCTCGTTGCCTGGATCGAAGGCGGGGCGGTACACATCGAGGTCGAGAACGATACGAGTGGCAGGCCCACTCGCCATCAGGTGCCGTCGTCGGGGATGGGGCTCGGCTTGGCACGCCGGCGCCTGTCCGAGCTGGGCGGGACGCTGCGGTTCGCCCAGCTCGACCGCCTGGGCGCCCGGGTGGTGGCGACGATCCCGGTAAGCGGATCGTGAAGGTCGGGATCTTCGACGATCACGCCGTGGTCCGGGAGGGTGTGAGGTGGATGCTCTCCGACATCGGTGGCCTCGAGGTCGTGTGTGAGGCGGAGGACGCCCATGGCGCCATCGCCGCCCTCCGCAGCGGTGGGCTCGATGTGGCGTTCCTCGACCTGCGGATGGGCGGAACCTCGGGCTTCGACGTCCTCGAGGCCGTCTCGCGCGAGCAGCTGGTCACGACGGTGGTCGTGTGGTCCATGCACGATGAGCCGGCCCATGTGCGTCGGGCGAAATCGCTCGGAGCGGGTGGGTACCTGCTCAAGAGCTCCGGTCGTGAACGGGTTCTCGAGGCTCTGGAGTCGATCCGCCGCGGCGTCTTCTTCCTCGACCCGGACGTGGCGATGCCGCCGGATCCGGAGGAGACACTGCTCACGGAGGACGACCGGAACGTCCTCGAGCTGATGGCTGCCGGGCTCGATCCCGCTTCGATCGCCGGGAGGCTGGGACGATCCGAGACCTCCATCCGGCAAACGCGGGACGGCCTCTGTTCCCGGTGGGGTGTCTCCACGAGCTCCGAGCTGGTTGCCCTCGCCATCCGTGCCGGGGTGGTCCGGTGAGCGCGCACCTGTCGAGCCCGTCGAAGTCGGGCCGCCCTTCGTCGATCGAGGCGCAGGCAGCGGTCCCGATCCCATCCGCCGAGCGGGCGATGCAACGGGTCCTGATCTACTCGCATGACACCTACGGGCTGGGCCATCTCCGGCGCTCCATGCGGATCGCATCCGCCATGACCGAGTCGGGCGTGGCCCGCCACGTCCTCATCGCCTCCGGTTCACCCCAGGCGGGCTCGTTCGCCATGCCTCCCGGGGTGGATGTGGTGAAGATGCCGGCGGTCACCAAGGACGACGGCGGCGGCTACCGGTCCCGGACGCTCGGGATCGGACTCGACGATCTGGCCGAGGTGCGGGCCCGTCTGGTGCTGGCAGCGGTGGAGTCGTTCCAGCCGGATGCCGTGCTGATCGATCACTCGCCGGTCGGTATGCACCGCGAGCTGCTCCCGCTGCTGGAGTCGCTCGGTTCGCTCCGTCATCGGCCCGCGCTCGTGCTCGGGATGCGTGAGATCATCGATGCCGCCGACCTGGTCGAGCTCGAGTGGCAGCGCAGCGGTGCCTGGCACCACCTGGAGAACACCTACGACGCCGTGCTGGTCTACGGCGATGGGGTCGTCACCACCACCGCCGCCGAACTGGGGCTCGCCGGTCGGCTTCCCATCCCGGTGCACCACGTGGGGTATGTCGCGCCCGCTCCGGTCGACGTCGCCAAGACGCACCGCCGCATGCCCTCGATCGTCGTGACCACCGGTGGTGGCGGCGACGGCGTCCCGGTTCTGGAGGCCTATCTCGATTTCCTGGAGTCGTCGGTGCTCGCCAACCGGGTCCGGTCGGTGATCGTGACGGGACCTTTCGCCGAGGGTGGCCCGGTGGCGTCGATGGTCGATCGCATCATCGGGCTGGCCAAACCGGTCGAGATCGTGCGCTTCTCGAGTTGGCTCGACACGGTGTTGGCCACCTGTGACGGCGCCGTCACCATGGCCGGCTACAACACCGTTGCCGAGCTGCTGGCGCATCGTGTGCCCGCCGTCCTCGTGCCACGCCGGACGCCCAGGGTCGAGCAGTGGTTGCGGGCGACCCGCCTGGCATCCGTTGCATCGTTCACACCGGTGGCCACCGACGAGCTGACCGTCGATCACCTGGGGGCTCTGGTCGAGGGCGTCCTCGATTCCCAACTCGCCCGCGACCACCAGCTCGATCTGGGCGGTGCCCGTGCCACCGGGTTCGCCCTGCATCGCATCGTCAACACACCCGGATTGACCAAGGAGATCGCATGACCAAGGTGCTCTACGTTCTGAAGCGGTTTCCCCGCCTGAGCGAGACGTTCATCCTCGACGAGTTGCTCCGGCTCGAGGCTGCCGGTGTAGAGGTGGCGGTGGATTCGCTCAAGGCTCCCGAGGCCCAGCCCTCCCACCCCCAGTTAGCCAGGCTGGAGGCGGAGGTCCGCTACCTCCCCAGCAAGGGCCGCGCCACGCAGTCGCAGATGGTGGCCCGTCGTGCCCTCGAGGGCGGGTTCACCGTCATCCATGCCCACTTCGCCACGTCCGCCACCGAGGTCGCGGTCGACGCCGGAGCGGCCGCCGCATTGCCCGTGACGGCCACGTTCCACGCCAAGGACATCTTCCACCGGCAGTACGCACCCGGCCTCGCCCAGCGGGTCTCCGGCGTCAGCGCGGTGGTGACGGTGTCGGAGTACAACGCCGCCCACCTCGCCAGGGTCCTCCCCGGGACGCCGGTCGAGGTGATCTACAACGGCGTGGGAGCGGTTCCCCGGGCCGCGGCAACGCCGGATGGGCCGGTGCTGGCCGTTGCCAGACTGGTGCCCAAGAAGGGACTCGATCTGCTGGTTCGTGCCACCGCGCTGCTCGCAGTCCGTGGGCATGAGATCCCGGTGATGATGGTGGGGGACGGTCCTTTGCGCGGTGAGCTGGAAACGCTCGCAGCCGATCTCGGTGTGGCCGGCCTGGTCACCTTCACCGGGCCCTTGACCCGCCCTGAGGTGGATGCCGCCTACGCCGCCGCCTCGATGTTCGTGCTGCCATGCCGGATCGATGCGGACGGGGATCGGGACGGAATGCCAACCGTGCTCGGTGAAGCCATGCGGCGGGGTCTGCCGGTGATCAGCACGAACATCATCGGCATTCCCGAGCTGGTTCGGTCGGGAGAGACCGGCATGCTGGTGGAGCCCGAGAACCCGGCTGCGGTGGCCGACGCCATCGCCGGGTTGCGCGACGACCCGGCCGGCGCCGCCGAGCTGGCTCGCAAGGGAGCGGCTCACGCCGCCGCCCTGCTCGATCCCGCCGCCGCCACCGCCGCCCTCGTGAAGCTGTTCGAGGAGGTCGGTCGGCGATGAGAATTCTCCAGATCTGCGCCGACAAGGGTGTTCCACCCGGCGGAACCAAGGGTGCATCGGCCCACCTTCGCCACGTCGCATCATCGCTCAGCTCGCGCGGACACGTCGTGCGCACGGTGGCGCGACGCCCTGCCGAGGCCCACAACCCCCATCCGGTGCCGGTGGATGCACTCACCGGACATGAGTCGATCCTCGACTCGATCGCCACGCTCGGCGGGGTCGACCTCATCTACGAGCGGTACTCCCTGGGTCACCTTGGCGGGTTGGCGGTGGCGTCCCGGCTCGGGGTGCCATTCGTGCTCGAGGTGAACGCGCCGCTCGTGCTGGAGGCGGCGGCTCATCGGGCCGCCGTCATCGGTTCGCAGGAAGTGGATGCCGAGCGGCGTCTCTTCTCCGAGGCGGACGTGGTGATGGCCGTCTCGACCGTTCTGGCCGATCACGTCGCTTCGGTACGCGGTGATCGCCGCGGGGTTCTGGTGACCCCGAACGGTGCCGATCCGCAAGGGTTCCCCACCGCCGCCCACCACCGGGGACAGCCCCAACTCGTGTTCCTGGGCCATCCCAAGCCCTGGCACGGCGGAGACCGTCTGCCCCTGATCGCAGCCAGCCTGCGTCGACGGTTTCCTGCCATCGAGGTCCTCGTGGTGGGCGGCGGCCCGGGGATCGATCCGATCATGGCCCGGGCGGCCGCTCTCGAGGTCGCCGATCTGTTTCGGGTCACGGGTCCGGTCGATCAGGCGGCGATCGCCGGCCATCTGGCGGGCGCCTCGATCGGGTTGGCGCCGTATCCGTCGTCGGACTTCTTCTACTTCTCTCCGCTCAAGGTGGTCGAGTACATGATGGCGGGCCTCCCGGTGGTCACCACCGATGTCGGTGACGTGGCCGCCACCGTCGGGTCGGGTGGCATCGTGGTGCCGCCTGACGATGTCGACGAGTTGACCGAGGCATGCGCCTACCTGCTGGCCCGACCCGCACTCCGCGAGCACATGGGTTTGTCTTCCCGGAACCGGGCATTCGCCGATCACACCTGGGACGGGGTGGCGGCAGCGGTGGAGGCATCTGTCGGACTGGTGGGTGCGGCATGAGCCGACGATTCGACCGGACCGTGTTCCGGAGAGCAGTCGACACCTTCGGACCAGCCTTCGATGGGCAGCGCGGCAAGGCCGGTGTGGCGGCCGGTTCCACCCTCACCGCAACCCTGTTCGACCTCGCCAAGCCGTGGCCGGCGGCGCTGGTCATCGACCGCGTCCTCACATCCACGACTCCGGCCGATCGCAACGACCTCCTGCTGGTGGCGGCGGCAGCCATCGCCACCGGGATGATCTCTGTGGTCGTTGGTCAGCTCAACTTCATCGCGGCGGTCAAGGCGGCAGAGGTGGGGGCGACCGCCACCACCCGGGTGCGAAAGATGCTCTTCGAGCACCTCAACCGGCTGGCGCTGCCGTTCCACAGCTCATCGAAGACCGGCGACCTGCTCGTCCGGTTGACCGGCGACGTGGCGCTCATCCGGGATCTCATGTTCACCAGCTGGTTGAACCTGTTGAACTTCGTCCTGCAGATCGTCGGGCTGGTGGTGATCATGGTGCTGCTCGACCCACCGGTCATCCTCGTGCTGATCGCTCCGTTCGTGTACATGTGGGTTCAAGGGCGCCGATCCGCCGGCGAGCTGCGGAAGGCAGTGCGCCGCCAGCGCAAGAACCAGGGCGAATCCGCCGCCATGGCAGCCGAGAGCCTCGCCCAGATCAGGGTGATCAAGGCCTACGGCGCCGAGGATCTGGCCGTGGACACCTTCGATTCCTCGTCGACGCGGGAGGAGGGGGAAGGGTTCAAGGCCGCCCGGATCGCCGCCGGCATGGAGCGGAAGATGGAGGTCGTCGGCGGGGTCGGGTCGGGCCTGGTGCTGCTGGTGGGGGCGCTGCGGGCCGTTTCGGGTGCCATCTCCGTCGGTGATCTGGTGGTGCTCGTCTCGTACGGGAAGTCACTGTTCAAGCCGCTGCGCAAGATTTCGGCCGAGGTGACACGCCTGGCCAAGGCCTCCGCCGTCACCGAGCGCATTCTCGAGGTGATGGACGTGGAACCCGAGGACCACCGGGCGGGTGTCGACGCCGGCCGCTTCGCCGGCGAGATCGCCTTCGAGAAGGTGACCTTCTCGTACCACGACGGTCGTCGGGTACTCGACCAAACCGACCTGTTCATCCCTTCGGGGTGGTTGGTGGCGCTGGTCGGAGGGAACGGCCAGGGCAAGTCCACGTCGCTGTCCCTCATCCTGCGGCTGTTCGAGCCCGAATCGGGACTCCTGACCATCGATGGACGTCCGATCGGAGAGTTCCGGTTGGACTCCTATCGCAAGCGGATGGCCTACGTCCCCCAGGATCTGCGGCTCTTCTCGGGATCGATCGCCGACAACATCCGCTTCGGTCGCCCCGAGGCAACCGACGATGAAGTCAGGCACGCCATCTCCCAGGCGCACTTCGACGAGGTGGTCGACCGGCTCGAGGACGGGGTCGACACGCAACTGGCCGAGGGAGGCTCCACGCTGTCGGGCGGCGAAGCGCGACGACTGATGCTGGCCAGGGCGGCGGTGCGCGATGCCGACGTGCTGCTGCTCGACGAACCGTTCGCCGGTCTCGATCCGGCGGCCCGACCCGCGGTGGCCCGGTCGATCCGCGGCATCGCCGACGGGCGCACCACCCTCGTCGTGGCCCATGGCGACCTCGAAGACCTCGAGCCGGACATGGTGGTCGAGCTCGAGGGTGGCAAGTTGCGCCCGCTGATGGTCAAGCGAGGGCTCCAATCGATGGCCGGCCCGTCATGAGCCCCGACTGGAGTGTGTTGTATCCGCACCGACGCACCCCGTGGGCGGCAGTGGCGGCCGACGGGGTGACACCCATCCGCTACCACCCCGATTCCGCCGTCGTGGAGCCGGCCGACCCCTTCGCCGACTCCGCCCTTCCTGGGCTGGCAGCGTTGCTCGACGGGCATGCCCTGGTGTCGTACCGGCCAGGACGCAGGGCGGTCCTCACGGGGACGAGGGCCGGTCGCCGGTGTTATCTCAAGGTGGTGAGGCCTTCGAAGGCTGCGGAGCTGGCGTCCCGCCACGCCCTGATGGCGCAGGCCGCATCAGCCGCGGGGTTGGACGTTCCGGAGATTCTCTCGGTCGAAGCCGCCAAGGGTGTCGTGGTGCTGTCGGCGCTGGATGGTCCCACCCTCCACTCTGCGTTGTGGCGCACAGACCCGGGGTCGCTCGCCGGGTTGGGTGCGTCGCTGGCCCGGCTGGCCGCCACCCCGGCACCGGAGGGAGCGGCCCGACGGGAGGTCGATGCGGCGTGGTGGTTGGAGGTGGTGCGTCGTTGGGATCCCGATGCCACTGCCGGGATGTGTGAGCGGATCGAGGCGTTGCTCCCGGGCTCAGCCGGCGTCCCCTCGACAGCGCTGGTGCACGGAGACCTGCATGACAAGAACCTGATCGTGACCCGCACCGGATTCGGGATCATCGATCTCGACTCGTCGGCGGCAGGCCCTGACACCGCCGACCTCACGGGCCTGCTGGCTCACGTCGAGCTCCGAGCCGCCCAGGCGGATGTGGCACCGGCGATGCGGGACCGGGTTTCGAGGTCCGTTCTGCACGGCTTCAGCAGTGTGCGACCGGTCGACGTGGACGGGTTGTCGGCGGCGGTGGCCGGGGAGTTGGCTCGCCTCGTCTGCGTGTACCGGTTCCGGCGTCCCGGTGCCGAGATGTGCGAGCGCCTGCTGGGGCGCGCCGAGCGGCTTGCCCGGGGTCGTTCATGATGGCCACGGGTGACACCGGGTTGATCGGGCTGGCCGAGCACGTCCGGGAGGCGCTGTCTCCCGGAGTTCTGCCGGAGGTGTTCGCCTCGTTCGGCCAGGCCGTGACGGCGGTCTGGTGTGACCGGTTGGTCGACACCGACAACGGATTCGTGATCGACCTCGTTACCGGTTCCGGCGAACCCTCCGCCAGGTTCATCGCCCAGTTCCTGCCGGGCAACATCACCGATCAGGCGACGATCGTGGCGGCCAGCCTGCGCAAGCGACGTCGGGGTCAGCTCGGTACCGACGAGGAGGGGGTGTGGGCTGTGCCCGAGCTCTCGATGGTGCTGCGTCGGAGCGGACTCGACGAACGATTGCAGGGGCTCGATCTGCTGGCGCACCCCGAACGGGCGGCAGGGCCGCTGGGGACGCATGTGGGTGACCACACCAGCGTTGAGCTACTCGCTCACCGGCTCGGGAAACGGGCGGTGCTTCGGGTCCGGGGCTCGGAGGGGTCGGTCGTGGTCAAGCTCGGGAAGCAGCGCAGCGACCTTCCGGCGATCGTGTCGACGCTCGGCGAAGGGTTCCGCACCAGCTCCCGTCAGGTGACACCCCACCATCTGGGGTATCTCCCGGATCGCAACGCAACGGTGTGGGAGGATCTCGGGCGACACGACGGGTCACAGTGGGGTCCGCTTCCGGTGGACCCGTCAGACGCGGCCGCTGCCGTCAAACGGTTCCAGCGGATGGCGCCGGTGCCCGGTATCGAGCGACACGGTCCCGACGCCGAGTCCCGAATCGTCTGGCGCCACATCGAGCTGGTCGGCCGGATCCGGCCAGATCTGGCGATCGCAGTGGCGAGCATCGGTGGCACCCTGATCGATCGGCTGGCCCGCCTGCCGGCGGCGCCGTCGGTCCTGGTGCACCGTGACCTCCATCCCGGTCAGCTGGTGGCTCACGATGGTGGCCTCTTCATCCTCGATCTCGACACCTGCTCGATCGGGGATCCGGCCATCGATGTCGGGAATCTGGCGGCGCATCTCCGGGCGCGCGGCGACGACAGCGCTGCCGCCGCCCTCGAGGGGGCCTTCCGGACCATCGATCGGGCAGCACTCGCCACGTGGCGCGATACGGCGTCGTTCCGGTTGAGGTGTCAGCAGGTGCTGGTGGACCACAGTCTGGGGATGGAGCCGGGATGATCGACCCCGCCATTCCCCGATTCGAAGCGGCCTGGAACACCGACGCCATCGCCGCCGATGTGGCGGCCGTGTTGGCGCTCGCTCCCGGATGGCGGGTCGATCGCGTCGATCTCGAGAAGATCCGGCACCGGATGGGCGAACGCGGCATCGTGCAGTACCGGGCCGTCGGCACCGATGGGGACGCCAAGGTGGAATGGTGGGTGACCGCCACCGCCCACGCCGACGGCAGGGCGGCGGGGGTGGCTGCGAATTCCCAACGCTTGGGGGTGCGCCCCCCGCCGGGTCTGGGTCGTGCGGTCGGGCACCACGTCGGTCTCGACATGGTGTTCTCGGTGTTTCCTCTCGACCGCAGGCTCCCGGCAGCGGTGGAGCTCGGCACCGGCAGGGAGTTCGCCGGTCTGGGATTCGAGCAGATGGTTCCGGTGCGGCATCGGGCCGGTCTCGGTGCCACGCTGCGAATCCCGACCTGCCCAGCTTCCGACAGCCCGGTCCGGGGCGGCTTCCTGAAACTCCACCCCGCAGGTGGGGCGGTGGCATCAGCCCGCCGGGGGAGTCAGGTGGCCCGGGTGCTGCCACCCCGGGTGGGAGCGGCCATCCCCCGGCTGGTCCCTGATCTCGCCGAAGCGACCATCACCGACCAGGTGGCGGGTGAGTCGTTCGACCAGGCTCTCGACCTTGACCGGGCCGTGCTGGTGGCGGAAGGGATGGCGGCACTCCACCAGGTGGATGCACCCGAACTCCCGTCGTGCGACGAGGTACCGGCCTCCCGGGCCGAGCGGGGAGCAGGTTGGATCAGGCTGGTGATGCCCGCTGCGGCGCCGGCACTCGATCGTGCCCTCGCCGAGGCCGCGCGTCTGACGAACGGGTCGGCACTGGTCCACGGCGACATGAAGCCCGATCATCTCCTGATCGAGGGCTCGGCGGTGACGATGGTCGACCTGGACTCGGCCGGGATGGGGCGGCCGCTGAGCGATGTCGCCTCGCTGGTGGTGCGGATGGCTGACCGCTCGATCGCTCACGCCGTGCTCGACGCCTATGCCGCCGCTCGTGCTGGCACCGATTGGCGCGGTTTCGACGGCGAACTGGCTCTGGCGGCGGTCAAGTTCGCCCTGTACCACGCCCAGCACCGCCGCCCCGGGTGGGAGCAGGCGGTACTGGACACGCTCGACGGGCGGCTCGCACTCGGTCGCTGATCGACTCGCGGCAGCTTCTTCGCAGGGACGTGATCGACGTGTCGACTCGGTCGTGGCTTCGGGGGAGGGGAGTGGGTCATCGCATGGCAGCATGTCCCGCTCTGCACTCACCCGAACCCGCCACCCTTCTCGGCGACAACCGATTCGAAAGTAAGGTGGGCCCCCCGAACCAGGAGAACTCCGGATGTCGCTCGCAGAAGAGCTCACAGCCCGCACAGAACAGGGAAAAGCTGAGTTCAACGCCGAACGATCCGCCGTGTACGGCAAAGCGGCTGCGGCTCTGGCAGAGAGCGACATTCTCGAGAAGGCACTGCGCGAAGGCGACTTGGCGCCGATGTTCGAGCTACCCGACGCCTTCGGAGCCACGGTCCGCCTCGCCGACATCCTGGCGACCGGGCCTGTGGTGATCTCGTTCTACCGTGGCAACTGGTGCCCGTTCTGCAACCTGGAGCTGCGTGCGCTCGAACGGGAGCTGGCATCGGCCAAGGCAGCTGGCGTGACGCTGGTCGCCATCTCTCCCAACACCCCTGACGTCTCGAAGGATCTCGTGGATGAGGCCCAACTCACCTTCCCGGTGTTGTCGGATCACGACAACCTGGTCGCAAAGCAGTTCAACCTGGTGTACTCCATGATCCCCGAGCACATCGAGTACTACCGGGACCACGGGCGCGACATCGGCGCCCTCAACGGCACCGGGGCGTGGGAGCTGCCGGTTCCGGCAACCTACGTGATCGACCAGGCGGGCGTCATCCGGTATGCCTTCGTTGACCTGAACCACCGGGTTCGGGCCGAGCCGAGTGACGTCGTGGCGATCGCCGCCGAACTGGTCGAGTAGGAGTTGGCCCGATCTCCGGGGATGGCTGTCCACGGAGGCCGGTAGGAGACAGTGGTAGTCTTTACGTCACAGTGACGGAATTGCATCCTGGGAATGCTCGACGGTGCCGATGGTGCGGGGGACGGTTCATGGCTGCCCGGGGTCCGGGGCGGCCCCAGGTGTACTGCCGGCCGTCGCATCGTCAGCGCGCCTACGAGGCGCGCTTGGTGGCCGACGAGCACCGGTTGTCGCCGGACGACGTTCTCATCGCCCGGTCGAGCTTCGAAGCGGTTCGGGATCTGCTGTACCGGGTCGAGGCGGCGCTGCAGGACGTCGACGCCGACCTGACAGCGGGTGCGGAGCCCGACGAGTATCGCAAGGCGCTGTGGCATCTGTACGAAGCCGCCGCCGACGCCCGGGCCTTCGCCTTCGAGCCGCGGGCGGTGGGCCTGGAGTCCCGTGTCAATACGTCACAGTGATGTAATCGTCCAGCATGGAACCCCGGTCGCAGATGGCGAAGTGGCTGAGGTGGGTGGGGTCGTCTCTGGTCACCGGTGCGGCCATCGATCCGGCACCGACGAACTCGAGGCCGCCAAGACCGTACGGTGAAGGGGGGAACTCCGTACGGCCTCGACGGCCTCGGTCGAACAGTCGCCGGCGCGGTGGCAACGTTTCAGGGTTTCTGGCTAGGGCGACCCCTTCCCGAACCCACCCGCCCGCACCCCTGTGTGCCCATAATCATCGTTATGTCAAGTTAATCCGGGAAGATGCGTTGTGCGGATCAGGAGGGTGCCCCACTCGATAGGATGCCGGTCCATGGCTCCCAGGCGTGCATTCAAGGCTCTCGTTGCAATCTTCTCGGTGGTGGCGGCAACCATGCTCCTGGCTGCATGTGATCGGTCGGAGTCCACTCCCGCCACCTTCGACTTCGTGCCGGTGGCCACTCCCGCAACCGTGCCGGCGACCACCACTACGTCGACGACTGACGCTACGGCGGTTCCAACCACCGCCGCACCTTCTACGACGACGACCACCCAACCGACGACCACCACCACGTTTCGGGTTGCGTCGACCAACAACCGGGTGACCCCCACCACCACGACGATTCCGGCCACCACCACCACGGCTCCGGTCCCCGCGTCGACCGTCGCCATGGCTGACCAGGGATGGATCGCCGTGCTGGCGTCACTCTCTTCGGCCAACTACACCCGATCCGAGGCCGCCGCCTGGCGGGTGGAGATCGGTATCGATGACGCCGAGCTTCTCCTGAGCGACGACTACAGCTCGCTCTCCCCCGGCTACTGGGTGCTGTACCGGGGCTCTTACCCGGATCGCGCTGCGGCGGCAGCAGCGTGCGGGGCGTACGCCGATCGGGTCACGGGTTGCTACCCGGCCCCTCTCTCGCTGGCCGGCTGACGGGCCGCGCGTCACTCGAAAGGCCCTAACGAGTGGCCACTCGGGTTGGGTCGGTGGTCACCACACCTCGATAGCTTGACCGGTGAGACGGCAGGCGTGGAATCGAGTGGAGTGGAGACCAACGTGTCGAAGACAATTCCGAAGGTTCTCGCCGCGGCCGTAGTGGCCGTGGGAACGCTTGCGCCGATGGCGGTGGTATCGCCTGCTCTGGCCGCGATCGCCCCGAACGGACAGATCGCCTACGTGGCGTGGGGCCCGAGCACGGTCCCGTTCGGGCCGCCCGAACAGCAGGACATCTGGGTGATGAATCACGATGGCTCGGGAGCCGTAAACGTCACCGCAACCTCCGACGTCGACGAGTTCAGCCCGGTCTGGTCTCCCGATGGATCGCGCATCGCCTTCATCTCGGACTCGTTCACCCGGACCCTGTCGGTGATGAACGCTGACGGGACCGGCCGCACCGAGGTCACCAGTGGGGCGCTCGACCCGTCATGGGGGCCGGATGGAGCCCGGATCGCGGTGATGAAGGAACGGGAAGGGCTGGCGGCTGCGGTCGTGATCGTGGACGTGGCGACAGGAGCCGAGACGGTGGTCACCGAGAATGCCACCATGGAACCGGTGTGGTCTCCCGCCGGGTCGACCATCGCCTTCGTGGATGTGCGCCCCGAGATGTATCCGGATCCTGTGAC
>JBHJOH010000125.1:0-7559 GCA_050329955.1 Acidimicrobiia bacterium
CGCTGGAGCGCCTTGATGACGGCCTGGCGGCCACCGGTGTAACGGACGTCGGTGTCGGCCAGCTTTCGCCGGACCTCTTCGTGGACATCGGATGCGTTGAGCTGGGACACCGCCATGAACCGGGACTCCTCGAAAGTGGTAATCTTTCTCAACAGACGTTAAGCTTGATTCTCAATCTAACAGAACTCTGAGAATCCGACATCCCAGGGAGGATACGTACGTGTACCGCCGCAAGATTTCCCTCCTCGCCCTCGCCGCATCGATGATCCTTGCCGGATGCGGCGAGGGCGGGGACACCGCGACCGAGACGGCCGAGACGACCGTCGCAACCAGCGCCGCCGACACGGTGGCGGCTGCCGAGACCACAACCACGACAGCCGCGGCGCCGACCACCACCGAAGCAACAGTGCCCTCGCCCACCACCGACCTGGTGATCGTCGCCACCACCTCGATCCTGGGGGACGTGGTGCGCAACATCGTCGGCGACGCCGCCACCGTCGATGTGATCATGGGCCCCGGGGCCGACCCGCACGACTTCGAGGCTTCGGCCCAGCAGGTGGCAGCCATCCTGGGGGCCGACCTGGTGGTCGCCAATGGGCTCGGACTAGAAGAAGGTCTTGTCGACATCCTCGAGACCGTCGAAGCCGAGGGCACGCCGGTCGTGGAACTCGCCGGAATGCTGGATCCGATCCCCTTCGCCGACCCCCACGGCCATGATCACTCCGATGATGATCACTCCGACGATGATCACTCCGACGAGGAACACTCCGACGAGGAACATGATCACGACGATGATCACTCCGACGAAGAAGCCCACTCCGACGAGGACCATGCCAAGGAGGAGGACGACGACCACGGCCATGGCGACGAGGATCCCCACTTCTGGCAGGACCCGGCCCGTATGGCCGTCGCCGTCGGCATCATCGCCGAACAGCTCGCCACCATCGAGCCCTCGGTCGACTGGGCCGTTGCCGCCGATGCCTACGCCGCCGAGCTGACAGCGCTGGACGCAGAGGTGGAAGCGCTCCTCTCGGGCATCCCGGAGGAGTCCCGCAAGATCGTCACCAACCACGAGGCATTCGGATACTTCGCCGCCCGCTACGACTTCGAGGTGATCGGAACTGTGATCCCGGGAGGCAGCACCCTGGCTGAGCCGAGTGCCGCCGATCTGGCGGATCTGATCGGCGAGATCCAGGAGGAGGGCGTGACGGCGATCTTCGCCGACAACGTCAACCCCTCGGCGTTGGCCGATGCGGTCGCCGCCGAACTGGGCTCCGAGGTGGCGGTGTACGAGCTGTACTCCGACTCACTCGGTGAACCCGGTTCGCCCGGGGAGACCTACCTCGGCCTGATCCGGGCCAACGCCGAGACCGTGGCCACGGCGCTCGGTTGATCGACGACATCATGACGCCGGATCGCTCGGGGGGCGGTCCGGCGTCGTATCGTCTGCGGCGATGACCTGGCTCACCGATCCCTTCTCCCTGTCGTTCATGCAGCGGGCACTCGTGGCCGGCTCGCTGGCAGCGGTGATCGCAGCCCTGGTCGGCACCTGGGTGGTGCTGCGGGGTTTGAGCTTCATGGGTGACGCCCTCGCCCACGGCGTTCTGCCGGGGATCGCCTTCGGTGTCGTGCTCGGATTCGACCTGACCCTGGGCGCATTTGCGTCGGCGATGGCGATGGTGGCCGGGATCAACCTGGTGCACCGCTATTCCCGGCTCGGGGAGGACACCGGCATCGGGCTGCTCTTCGTGGGAATGCTGGCGCTGGGTGTGGTGGTGATCTCACGTTCCAACAGCTACTCGGGGAGCCTCACCGGGATCCTGTTCGGTGATGCCCTCGGTGTGACGACTGGCGACATCTGGGTCCTGGTGGGGGCGGCCGGAGTGGCGATGGTGGCGACGGCGTTGCTCTATCGGGCGTTCCTGGCACTGTCTTTCAACGAGCAGAAGGCGGAGATGCTCGGCCTCCATCCCCGCTGGGCCCATGCCGCCATGTTGGCGCTGGTGACGATGGCGGTGGTGGCGTCGTTCCGCACCGTGGGCACCCTGCTGGTCTTCGGCCTGCTGGTCGCACCGCCGGCCACCGCCGCCCTGGTCGCCCGACGGGTCCCGGTCATGATGCTGGTGTCGGCACTGGTGGGCACCTTCTCGGTTCTGACCGGTCTCCTCATCTCGTATCACGCCAATACCGCCGCCAGTGCAACGATGGCAGCGACCTCGGTGGCCATCTTCTTCGTGGTGATGACGGCCAAGGCGGTCACCGGGCGGGCATGAGCCACTCAAGCGACGGCCGCCCACGGTCGATGATGAGCGGATGATCGAGGGGAACATCAAAGCCCTGTCCATAGGCACCCCCACCCAGACGACCTGGTCGCAGGTTGGGGGCAACTTCCAGGCATCGCTCGACCGCACCCGCGGCGATCGAACCGGGATGGGCGCCGTGACCCGCGCCGCCGCCATGGTGGGAGCACTCGGTGCCGGCAACGGCTGTGCCTGCGAGAGCGTGGTGGCGGCCGCCTATCCCCCGGATCGAGCCCAATCCGCCGGGAACGTCCTCGAGACCGCAACCCCGGTCGTCCTGCAACCAGCCGCCGTTCGTCCGGGTGACATCATCATGCGCTCCGAGCACATGGGAGTCGCCCTGAGCGCTTCCCGCTACATCGCTGCCTCGACCACCGGCGTGATCGAGGAGACATGGATTCCCTGGAACGAAGTGACGGGCATCCGCCGTCCGAGCTGACGGTCGCACCCGTCACCTGACGGCCTGAACATCGTGAGATCCGTTCTCACCTATGCTGGGTCCTCGCCGGGCATCGGGCGTCGATGTCGTCCGGCACGTCAGCCGCGAGGCATGAGAGGAACCCACCATGACCGTTGTGAAGATCAACGCCATCGCGGTACCCGATGGCCAGGGACGCGAGCTGGAGCGGCGGTTCGCCGCCCGCGCCCGCCTTGTCGAGAACATGCCGGGCTTCCAAGGCTTCGAACTGCTCCGGCCGGTGTCGGGCGAGGACCGTTACTTCGTGGTCACCCACTGGGCCGACGAGGAGTCGTTCCGCACCTGGGTCGAGGGCATGGAGTTCCGTCAGGGACACGCCCAGGCCGACGCCCCCGACGGGCGGCCGGTGGCGACCCAGGCAACGCTGCTCGAGTTCGAGGTGGTGGACCTGGACCCGGGCGAGAATCCCGGTTGACGGAGCCGACCGGTCGCTACCGACACCCGATCCGCCTGCCGCGTCCGCGGTGTCGAGTTGCCGTTGGCGGGAGAGGCCGCTTGGCTTGATACCGACGGGCATGCTGCGGCAGGCCAGGCACAACGGAACCGCCCAGCGCCATCGACACGAGGCACCACATGACCATCGACGACAAGCCGCCATCCAGCCCGAACGCAACGCCCGGCTCGACCGCGGTTGCGAGGTCACAGGACGACCGGCGAACGACACGGATGTTCGAGGTCTCGACCATCATCTCCGGGATCAGGTGCACGATCGCCTACCTGATCCTGCCGTTCTTCGCCCCCTTCGCCCGGATGGCGCCCTCGGTGGGCCCCATTGTCGGGCTCACCATCGGCGCCGTGGCACTGGTCGCCAACGTGTACAGCATCCGCAGGTTCTGGCGATCGCGCCACAAGTGGCGCCGCCCGGTGATCGCCATTCATGTGGGCGTGATCGGTCTCCTCATCAACCTCGCCATCACCGATGTCCGCGCCCTCGTCTGAACGCGGCAAGGGCCGCGACTCCTCCCACGCCCGGCGGGCCCGACGGCAGAGTCGACACCGTGGTGATGACGGTGGCCACCACCAGGTCGGGGACGGCATGGGCGTGGAACCCCTCCAGGCCTTCCACCTCGTCGCTCATCGACCGCTGGATCTCCCCGGATCGCCGCGAGGTCAGGAACCCGAGCGGCACCCGCCCCAGGCGCTCGCCGATGCGAAGACGGACCGCCTCGATGGTGGCGAACGCCGCCCAGTGCGACATCCAGGTTGATGCGTCCAGGAACAGGCTCATCCCCGCGATGCACGCCACCGCGATGATCGCCAACTGGTAGAGCGACGCCTCGGAAGCGGTGCCCCCCACCAAGTCGGTCACCACCAGGTACGAGATGAAGGACGGCGCCAGCTGCAGGGGGGACCCGGCGGCGGCCAGGGTGGCGCTGGCGACGTCCTGCCACTTACCCACCCGGGCCCATCGCGGAATCAAGATCGAGACTCATTCTTGGGCTATGCTTTCGCTCCTGCTGCCTCGGGCTGAGGCTCGGGGAAGGCGGGCAACCGGGGGGTGCGTTCGGGGCACATCCGGGCGCACCCCCGCCACCAGACCCGGGAGCACAGCCGTGAACATTCGACAGGCAACGACGGCCGATGTGGCGGGACTGACATCGTTCGGGCGGCGGGTCCTCGACGAGACCTACCTGCGGACCGGTTGGTTGGCGGCGGACGAAATCGCCGAGATGTTCGACTGGTGGGCGCCGGAGTACTTCGCAGAGGCCCTCGAGGGCCCCCACGTCATCCTGGTGGCCGAGAACCACGACGGCATCATCGGAGCGACTCAGACAGAGATCCTCGAACCACCCAGAGCGGTGATGTGGAAGCTCTACGTCGACCGCCGCCACCAGGCCCGAGGCATCGGTTCCGCCCTGGTCGACGCGACGATGGCTGCACTGCCCGACTCCGTGGTCACATGGCAGACCGAATACCTGGCCACCAACGAACCGGCGGCCCGGTTCTACCACTCCCGGGGGTTCCAGTTCGACCACGACGAGAGCTACGACCGGCGCATCTACCGGTGGGTGAGCCGCTCGCTTCCGGGATGATCATGCGCCCCCTACACGAGCTTTCCTCCCTCACCGACGATTGGGAGGCGATGTCGGCGGCGTACCTCCCCGGGCGTGACCAACTGCTCGACGCCGCCATCGCCGCCATCGGCGCCCACTGCCGACCCGCTGCCCGCATCCTCGATCTCGGCGGCGGACCGGGAACCGTCGCCCGACGGATCGTCGACCGTCTCCCCACCGCCACCGTGCTCGTGGCGGACGCCGATCCGGCCCTGATCCACCTGGGATCGACCGCCTCCCCACCGGGCGTCGGGTTCCTGCTGACCGACCTGACGACCGCAGACTGGCCCACGCTCGGCTCGTTCGACGCGGTGGTGTGTGTTCTGTCGCTGCACTACTTCGATGCAACGACCAAGTCCGCCGTCATGGCGGGCGCACACCGGGTGCTCGCCGGCGGTGGGCCCCTCATCTCGATCGACATGTTCGGCACCCCGCGGCGGGCGTCCGATCCGGAACCGTGGAGTCGTTGGTGGCGCCGGGCGGGCGACTCGACCGACCCGGGCCTTCAGGAAGCCCTCACCCAGCGGCGGGTGATCGCCTCGGCCGAACACCACACCACGATCCGCCGGCATCTGGTGGACGCCGCCGCCTCGGGCTTCGACGGGCATGCTCGCGTACTCGCCCGCCACGGGCGGGCCGCAGCTGTGTGGACCACCGCGTCGGCGACCCCGCCCGACTACGACCGCCCCGACGCCGACAACGCGTAGATCGGCCTGACACCGAGCGGCGCTTCGGTGCGGGGAAGTTCCATCGCCATTGCCCATTCCACATCCCGGAGCCGGCGGATTCGTAGGTTGCACCAACCCGCCCCCTCGACCAGTTCGATCAGTTCGTCGGGAGTGATGCCGTGGCCGAACGGGAGCGACTCCTGAAGCTCCTCGGGGTACGGGGCGTGGTGGCCGTCGCTTCCCCGCACGACACGATCGAGCACCGAGCCGGCGACCTCACGCACCCGCTGCAGTGGGTCGGCCCGGCCCCACATGCTGTCGATGAGCACGAGGCGCCCGCCCGGAGCCGCCTTCCTCCACGACGCCAGCGCCCGCACCGGATCGGGGAGCGTCCACAGCACGTGGCGACTGATCACCGCCTCGAACCCCCTCGCCGGGACGTCGTGGGCGTCTCCCTCCACCAGCTCCACCGAGAGCCCTGACTCCTCGGCCTGGCGGTGGAGCATCTCGAGCATCGCCGGCGCCAGATCCAGCGCAGTCACCCGATGCCCCAGCCGCGCCGCAGCGAGTGACAGGAACCCGGTTCCGGCGCCCACGTCGAGCACGGTCGCCGGAGGATCCGGCAGCAGCTCGGAGATGGCGGTGGCCCAGGCGACCCGAGCAACGTTCGAGTCCGGGGCGTGGGAACGACTCCGGTCGTACGTGCGGGCGTCTGTGTTCCAGTACGAGCGGGTTCGATCCACCCAGTCGCGTTCGCCGTCCATGATCGTCCTTGTTGCAAGCTGTTCGCAACAAGCATACCGCTCCCCAAGCCCTGCGCGTTCCTCGACCGACACTGTGAACCTCGGTCCGGATGTGGGAGCGACGTACGAGGCCGGTGGGCCTTCAGGGCAGCGTGACGTCGGTGTGGGCAAAGTCGCCACCCACGAACAGCAGCGGTTGACCGAGTCGGCGAGCGAGCGCATACGAGAAGGTGTCGCCGAAGTTGAGTCCAGCGCGATGGCGCCCCTTTCCGAACCGGCGCCAGCACACGATCGCCTCCGCTGCGAGCTCGGCGTCGACCGCCACGACCTCGAGTTCGATTCGGCCCAGCAATTCCTCGAGGAGTTGGGTGCCGGCCGGGCCCGACTTGGCTTCGATCACGATGCCCAGTTCGACCCGGGTCGCGGCCGACATCACGCAGTGGTCTCCCAGGAGGCGGCGCTCGAGCTCCGCACTCGCCGCCTCGCCGTACAACACGGCGACGATGGCGGATGTGTCGACGACGATCACCCGGGTAGCCCGTGCTCGTCGTAGCCCAGGATGTCGTCGGGGGATCGGCGGTCCAGCTCGGGGAGCTGCCGGAAACGCTCCACGATGTCGCCGAGCCCCTGACCCCGGCGGCGCCGCCGTTCGACCTCGAGACGAGCCTCGAGCGAGGCCACGACGGCATCGGTGATCGACTCACCCGTCAGCGCGGCGAGGTCCCTCGCCAGCTGATCGGCTCGTTCGCTCTTGATACTCAGGACCATGGGTACACACTCACCATGGGCACACAATCACCATGAATACACACACCATGGGTACCAGGTTACCGACGGAGGTAGCCAGGTGGCAAGGCGTCAGGAGTTGCGACACCGCCACTGTCGAAGCACATCCATACGCCCGTTCCCGTCGAAGCAGGCCCGGGGCACATCCGGGCTGGCCTGTGGTCAGACGGTGACGCGACCGTGGAAGTCGCAGTGGCCGTCGTGGGGGCGATGGAGGTGGCCCTCCACCAGATAGCCGACGTGGTCGCCGTGAGGGACGGCGGCGTGGCCGCAGTTGTCGCCGTGGGCGTGCTCCAGCTCGTGGCCGTTGCAGGCATGGCCGGGGGTGCACGTGTCGGGGTTGTCGACATCGACCGTCATCACGTGATCCTCGACGCCCGCACCGGTGACGTGGTGGAGGTGCCCGTCGTGCAGGTAGTCGTGGTGGTCGCTGTGGGCGACGGTCTTGTGTTCACAGTCGAGACTGTGAACGTGGTCGTGAGCATGGCTCATGGGTTCGTCCTTCCGCCCTCGATCTCGAGGGCATGTGC
>JBHJOH010000126.1:0-23280 GCA_050329955.1 Acidimicrobiia bacterium
GAGCGCTTTGAAGGCATCGGTGGCCGGTGCGGCCACTCCGACGATCGACTTGCCGAAGAAGCTGGGGTTGGTGAAACCGCCCGACCCCTTGTTACAGAGCCAGTCCGCCCACAGGCGGCGCAGGTCGCCGGTGGAGGTCTCGAGGATGAGACCGGGATCCTGCAGTTCGGCGTCGCCCTCGGCGTCGAGAAACTCGGCGGGCATCCCCTCGGTGCTCGGAACGAACGAATCATCCACGGCGAGTCCTCCTTCGAACTGATCCATCGGGCGGCTCCTCGGCTCGAGCGTAGCGAAGTCTGCTCACGGGCGGCAGGTCGGGCGTACGCTTGCCCGCGGAGGCCAGGCTGTCGGAAGGGGCGTACTGGCGCCCTGTTTCGCCACGGGCGATGATGTCTCGGGCGGCCGGGATCGCTGTTGCTGAGGACCGGTTGTTGACGATTTCCATGTCGAGAGCGGCCCCGCTCTCGAAGATCCCGAAGGTGGCAGGGGCGGCGGACGTCACCCGGCCACTGACATCCGCGCACGCCTTCTGCCCTTCCCACGGAGGGAAGGCCCCACCAGCGCCGACACCCGCCTCCTCCGATGGCGAGTATCCGGCGCGGGGCATGGAGCCTCCGGCATGGGCCCCCGATCAGACCGAACTCGTCCCCGGCGCCTCGACCACCCTCGCAGTCCCATTGCAGATGCACCCGGGGATGGACGGACCCCACGATTTCGACATCCACATACCGCTCGACAGCCCCGACACCGTCCTCACGCACGGCGTGACCGGCACCTTCGGCTGAACGGCCTGGGTCGAGCAGGCCGATGACCCTGGGACCCGTGACGGTGGCGGCAACCGGCCGCGCTTCTCCTCGATATCGTGCGCTCACGTCCAGGCTTCGACCCAGGATTCGAGTTGGTCGATCTCAGCCGTCTGAGCCTCGATCACGGCGAGTGCCAGCTCCCGCACCGCTGGATGCCGGCCCTCGGGAAGAACGACCTCGGCGGCGTCGACGGCACCCTGGTGGTGGGCGATCATCGACTCCGCGAACATCACGTCGAAGTCGATAGCGGTCCTGGTCTGCATGGCGGCCATGTCGGCGTCGGTCATCATGCCGGCCATCATCTGCATCCCGCCATGGTCCGACCCGGTCATGTCAGCGCTCGGCGCGTCTTCACCGCTCTGCTCCAGGAGATCGGTCATGAGAGTGATCTCCTCGGTCTGGGTGGCGATGATCCCTTCGGCCAGGTCTCGAAGCTCGGGCCGGGTGGTTGCGGCCTCCACCATTTCGGCCATGACGACGGCTTGGCCGTGATGGGGGATCACGCCCTGCAGGAACTCGACGTCTGCGTCGTTCAGAGAATCGCCATCAGAGGTGCACGCCGCAACAGCGAGGGCGAGGACGATTGGGCGCATGAATGTTTCCTTCATCGGGGAAGGCTCACAACGGCGTCGACGAGTCGACGCGGCGGCTTCGACGCCCAACAGGATCCAGAGTTACCCGCCTCCGGGGATTCGGGATCAGGCCACTCCGGAGAGGTCAGGGCTCGATGACCGTCGCCTCGCCGCCGGATTCCCGGACCGCCCTCACCATGTGCCCGGTGCCACCAGGCCCGTCGCCACCGGCCCCGTCCCACACGAAGACCCCCCGGATCGGTGGTGCCGCCTGACGGGCCCGTTCCAGCATCCGCAGGTTGTTGGGGGTGTGGGGATCCTCCAGCTCATCCATCCCCGGTTCGGGACCGATCAGAGTCGTGGCCGGGTGTTCGACCACAAAGGCGAAGTGCTGGACCCACTCCTCGCCGGCGGAGCTCACCGATTCGTCGAGGAATGCCTCGGTCTCCCTGGGGAGGAACACGGTGAGGCGGCGGCCGCCCTCGAGCCAGGCGATGCAGAACAGCAGGTCCCCGCCGGAGGCCGCCCCCGAGAAGGCCTCCGCCTCCGGGTCGGTGATCGAATCGACCGCCGACCGCACCGCCGCGTCCACCCGGGCGACATGGTCCGGTGGGAATCTCGGAGTGGTTCGGTCCGCTGAGTCGATCATGTGCCCGGAGAACACCACGCTGGTCACACCCCGACCTTACCCGACCCCGGTTGAGCGTATCGTGGGAAACGAGCGACCCGGCGAGGTGCCATGCCGACGTGTTTCGTGGTTCAGGGTTCGGGCGCAAGACCGACTTCGAGTCGGGGCGGGTGCTCGACCTCGACGCCTCCTACGAGGTGATCAAGGAGGCGGTCGAAGCCGCCGGATACGACTGCATCCGGGCCGACGAGATCCCCACCACCCGTCACATCGAACAGGTCATGTACGAGCAGTTGTGGGGAGCCGACCTGGTGATCGCCGATCTCTCCACCATGAACGCCAACGCCTTCTTCGAGCTCGGAGTCCGCTTCGCCCTCCGGCCCCGCAGCACCATCGTGGTGGCCGAGGACAGGTTCACGTTCCCCTTCGACGTGAACCACATCCCCATTCGCACCTACGTGCACCTGGGTGACGATGTCGGTCGCAGGGAGTCGAAGCGTTTCGTCGCGGTGCTCACCGATCTGATCGCCGCCATCGACCTCGAGGCGGTCGACAGCCCGGTCTTCACCATGCTTCCTTCGCTCCCCCGGCCCGATCTCACCCGGATGCTGTTGGGCGCCGCATCCTCCGAGGAGGTTCCCGCCGAATCGTTGGCCGAGCTGAAACGCCGGGCGAAGGCCGCCATGCAGCGAGGTGACTTCCCGGCGGCGGTTCCTCTCTGGACCGAGGCCCGCAGTCGGGGGCACAAAGACGACCACGTGGTTCAACAACTGGCGCTGGCCACCTACAAGGCGAAGCTCCCCAGCGAGATCGAGGCGCTGCAGCAGGCCCGCGACATCCTCGAATACCTGTGGCCACACGAGAGTCTCGATCCCGAGACGCTGGGACTGTGGGCGGCGGTTCACAAGCGATTGTGCGTCCTCACCGGCGACACCGGGTCACTCGATGAGGCGATCACCGCCACCGAACGCGGCTTCGTGCTGGGCAGGGACCACTACAACGGGATCAACCTGGCCTATCTGCTCGACGTCCGCGCCGGCCAGGGCGACGACGTCCATGCGCGGGAGGATCACGCCAGGGCGACGGCGATCCGGCGTCAGGTGACCGACATCTGCCAGGCTCGGCTGGATCAGGGGGACATCTCGGGCGAGGTTCGTTACTGGGTGCTGGCCACCCTGCAGGAGGCGGCGGTGGGGGTGGGGGACGAAGCAGCCGCCGCCCGGTGGCAGGCCGACGCCGCCGCCACCGGTCCCGCCCCCTGGATGCTGGAGTCCACCGACCTCCAGCTCGGCCAACTGCGGGCGATGGTCACCGGGCTGAACAACCGCCTCGGTTTCTGAGGTCGGCGGAGGGGGCGGTGACCCTTCCCGCCCCGGCACCGGCGGCGTATGGTCCGGGGTGTCTTCGCAAAGGAGCCGTCCGTGACCGAGATCGCAGTGGTGGGAAAGCGCATCGAGCCGGGCGCGCCCAACGATCTCGCCCGGCTCTACGGCGACGAGATCGGGTACCGGGTGGTCGAAGAGGTTCGGTCGGCCACCGCCCGGGAAGCACCCGATCAGCTGTCACTCGACGCCGCTCCTGACGACGTCATCGAGATCGAGGACGCCGACGGGATCATCACCCTACGCCGGGTGGACTCCCTCCTGGAGGAGGAGGGCTCCCGGGTCCGCTCCGATGAGCCAGGGTCACTGATCCGAGCGGCAGCCACCCGTGACGGGCTTGGATCGGTTCGGGCGGTCCGGAGGGTCGAGGTCCAGCTGCCTCCCGACATCGTCGAGGCCGCCGAGGTCGTCCATCAGAAGGTCGCCGACGTGTCCCGGGAAGGGTTGGGCACCGTTGTCGCCGACCAGGCGGCCCGGCTGGCGATGAAGAAGATCACGGCCTGGGTCGACACCCCGGCCGAGCCCGGCGATCCGAACTGGCGGTCCAAACCCAAGCCGCGAGGCATCTATCGGATCGAGCCCGACATCCGGCTGGCCGCCGACAACCTGGTCGAGCCCGACGGGTTGCCCTCCTCGGACGACGCCTGGCTGATGCTGATCCATGGCACCTTCTCGCACACCGAGGGCGGCTTCGGCGCCCTCCGCAGTGATGACTTCCGCAACTTCGCCCGTGCCGGATACGGGGAGCGGTTGTTGGCGCTCGAACACGCCACCCTGGGACTCACCCCGGCCCAGAACGCTCTCGACGCAGCTCGTGTGCTTCCCGAGGGGGCGAGGCTGCACCTCATCTCCCACAGTCGAGGCGGCATGGTGGGAGACGTGCTGGCGATGGCGGGTGCCGGGCCCGGACTCGACATGGGTCGCCTCGAACGACTGGGAGGGTCCGACCATCCCGATCTGGCGACGCTTCCCGAGCTGTGGAAGCTCATGGCCGACAAGGACATCACCGTCACCCGGTTCGCCCGGGTCGCCTGTCCGGCCCGGGGCACCATCCTCGCCTCCCGCCGACTCGATCGCTACGCCAATTATCTCCTCAACGCCATCACCCTGCTTCCCGGGCTGGGGGACGTGGGCGCCGCCGGGATGGTCAAGAAGCTCCTGCTCGCCCTGCTCGACAAGCGCTCCGATCCGAGGCTGGTCCCGGGCATCGAGGCGATGATGCCCGAGTCGGCGTTCGTGGCCTTCCTCAACACCGCCCCCACGATCGACGACGGCATGGCCGCCATCGTCGGCGACGTCGAAGCCGCCGGGGTGCTCCAGCGCTTCAAGGTGATCGCCGCCGACCTGTTCTACCGGGCCGACCATGACTTCGTGGTCGACTCCGCCGCCATGTCGGGTGGAGTTCCCCGTGCCAGGCCCCGGCAGGCCTTCTACCGGGGACCCGAGGTGACGCACTCCACCTACTTCGGGCGTACCCAATCCCGGCAGGCGCTGATCCGCTGGCTTGAGGGGGCCTCCGACGAGATCGAGGGATTCAAGCGACCCGGCGCCCCTCCCATTCTCTCCACCGCTCGGGGTGCGCCGGTGGCTCCGGCCGGGATGGTGGTGGTGGTGCCCGACGTGTTCGGGTCGACATTGCAGCGGGGCGAACAAACCATATGGCCGTCGGCGGTGCACCTGGCGGGCGACGTCGCAGAGGCGCTGGCCGGACCGCTGCAGGCGGTGGATGCCACCGATGTGTTGGCTTCGTTGCGGGCCCACCTCTCGACCCGCTTCGAGGTGGTGGTCGCACCCTACGACTGGCGGATGACGGTGGCCGACTCCGCCGGGCAGGTGGCCGACGTCATCGCAGGTGTGGAGTCGAGCGCGGGGCCGATCCACGTGCTGGCGATCGGAGCAGGAGGGTTGCGGGTGCTCGAGGCGTACCGAAGCCACCCGGACCTGGCTGGGAGCCTGACCAGCTCGGGGGGACGTACCGTGCTGGTGAGCCCACCGCTGGCCGGTTCCTGGGGGGTCGCCGCCCTGCTGGCGGGTGCCGGCGAACTGGCCGCCCAGCTGTCGCTGCTCGACGGGCGGTCGGACCCTGCGGCGATCGGCGTGGCTCTGAGCGGCCTGCCCGGACTGGCCGAGTTGCACCCCGAGGTCGCCGCCGTGCCCGCCGATGGGGCCGGTGCCATCGTGGTGTTCGGAGCGCTCACCCCCACCATCACCGGAGCCGACTCCGACGGGTTCGCGGTCACCGACCGGGGCGACGGCAACGTCGCCACCGACACTCCACTGCCACCGAATGCCGGCGTGCGTTACGCGCCGATGAGCGCCGCCGCCCTCGTCTCCCGGCCGGTGGGGCTGCGGCACCTGACAGAGCTGTTGCAGTGGGGCGACTCCGACGGTTTGCTGCGAACCATCCCCCTGGCGGAGACGGCTGCCCGTCCTCTTCCTTCCTTCGTCCATCGGATCGGGTTCCCCGGTGACGCCGACCTGGCCGGTGCGGCCCTGGGCGTCACACCTCAGACCGAAGCGGTCACCGTCGCTCCGCTCCGGGTGTCGGTGGTGCACGGGAACCTGGCCCACGTGCGGCACCCGTTGCTGGTCGGCAGCCAGGATGGGACCCCGATCAAGGGTGCGGAACTGGCACTCGATCGGCGCATGAACCGGGCGCTTTCTGATCGGATCGCCCTCGGCCAACTGGCCGGGCGGTTGGGAACCTGCGACGTGCTGCTGCACCCCGACGGCACTCCCGGCGGGGTGGTGCTCGGCATCGGCAGCCCCGGCGAGCTCACTCCCGGTCAGCTCACCACCGGCGTCGGGCAGGCGGTGCTGCAACTGGCCCTCGCCTACGGAGCGTCGGATGGCGCCGAGCGGGGCATCACCATCTCCTCGGTGCTGATCGGCACCGGAACCCAGGGTGGCCTCTCCACCGAAGCCTCCGTGAACTCCCTCGTCAACGGGGTGCACCGGGCCAATCGCCATCTGCACGATGCCGGCATGAGGGTGGCGGTCGATGCCATCGAGATCATCGAGCTGTACGAGGACAAGGCGATCGAGGCCACCCAGGCCTGCATCCGGCTGGCGGGCGAACAGCGTCTCGACGGGGCGGTGGTAGCCGCCGAACGGTTCGTGCTCGACGGCTGCGGGGGCCTGCCGGGCCTACCCGCCCCCGAGTACGGCTCCGACACCTGGCGCACGATCCGGGTTTCGGCCGCCCCCGACGCCGAGGCTTCGACCGAGGGATTGGTTGCCCTGTCGTTCACCAGCATCGGCCGCAGCGCCCGGGCCGAACAGCGGGTCAACCCCGCCCAGCGCCGCATCATCGAACATCTCATTGACCGAGGGGTTTCAGACCCCCGCACCGACCCCCAGCTCTACAACACCCTCTATGAGCTGCTGATCCCCACCACGATGAAGGGTCAGGGCCAGGAGACCGAGAACCTGATGCTGGTTGTCGACGAGGCCGCCTCGGCCATCCCATTCGAGCTGATGGGAACCCGCGCCCCCGACGAGCTGCCGGTGCCGCTCTCGACCGAAGTGGGCATGGTGCGGAGGCTCGAGACCCGCACCTTCCGGGAGAGTGTCCGGGTGGCGGCCGGGAAACGGGCACTGGTGATCGGCGATCCGGCCGGGGTGGAGCCCCGGCTGGTGGGTGCCCGCCTGGAAGCGACCCGGGTGGCCGATCGGCTCGCCGAGGACGGTTACCAGGTGACCCGGCTCATCTCGGAGTCCTCGAAGGATCGCTCAGTCGACGTCACTGCGATCATGAACGCCCTGTTCGCACACGACTACCGGATCGTCCACATCGCCGCCCACGGTGTGATCGACCACCTCGGCGGGGGCATCCTCATCGGTGACGGTCTGCGCCTCACCGCCAACGAGGTGCGGCAGATGCGGGCGGTCCCCGACCTGGTGTTCCTCAACGCCTGTCACGTCGGGTCTGTTCTGCTCACCCAGAACTTCGGTGCCGAGGAGGGGCCCCGGACAAACGCTCCGGGAAGGCTGGCCGCCACCCTGGCCGGTCAGCTCATCGACGACGGCGTCCGCGGGTTCGTGTCGGCGGCCTGGGCGGTGGACGACGCCGCTGCGGCCGACTTCGCCGAGAGTTTCTACGACGATTTGCTGAGAGGATCGGATCTGGGAACCGCTGCCTTGACGGCCAGGCGCAGGGTGTACCAACAGCACCGTCACACCAACACCTGGGGTGCCTATCACGTGTACGGCCCTCCGGCGATGCGAATCCTGGCGGCGGGGACAGCGGGCTCGTCTCCGGTGATGCAGGTGTCGCGCAAGCAGTTCCGGGAGAGCCTGGGTCGGCTGAGATCCGAGGCGGCCCGGGCCGCCGGATCAGAGGCGGACCGGGTGGCGGCACGATTGGCCGAGCTGGTGGCATCGGTTCCGTCGTCATGGAGGGGCGGTGGCGAACTGGCGTTGGAAGGAGACGTCCTCTTCACCCTCGGCGACTATCGGGAGGCGATCGACCGCTACCGGCAGGCCCGCAGTCACTGGGGCTCGCAGACGCCGCTCCGGGCCATCGAACAGCTGGCCAACGCCATGGCCAAACGAGCCCAACAGCTGCTGTCGGACGATTCGGCGTCGGAGGAGGGTTCCGGACTGTCGCAGTCGGCCGAGACGATGATCGACGGCCTTCTCGAGCTGGGTTCGCCCACCCCTGAGCGGCTGGCCATCAAGGGCAGCTTCCACCGTCGCCGAGCCGGGTGGGTGCAGGACCCGGGCGAGGATCTGGCGATCGCACGCGATGCATACGAACGTGCGGCCCGCCAGTATCAGGCCGTCCATGGCGGCTTCGATTTCTACACCGGTCTCAACTGGGTGGTGTTGGAGTGGTTGGTGGCCGTTCGGGGCAACCGCAAGGTCGATCCGGGACTGGTGACGGTGATCGACGAGTGCTTGACGGACGCCCGGGGTCGGACCTGCCCGGACTTCTGGACCCGGGCCGCCGTGGCCGATGCAATGCTGGCCCGAAGTCTGGTCGAGAGGTCGTTGGCACTCACCCTTCCCGAGGTGGTCGCCGCCTACGAGTCGGCGCTGGCCCCGGACGCCAGCCGCCGGGATCGGCTCAGCATCGTCGAACACCTCGACATCATCCGCACCGCCCTGGGCAGGCGGCGCCCGGAGACGGGGCGGGCGTTGCAGGCCATTCGGACCGCCCTCCACCCCGATCTCGGTGGGTCCTGATGGGGTACCGATCGGTGGGAGTTGGCGTGTGGCCGCCAGGGGCTGGTGCGGCCAGCTAGCGTCGGGGTTCGCGACGTCGACTCGGTCACACGCAGAAGGAATGAGAAGATGCCGGACGAATCGAAATCGGGCGCGCGGATCTTCATCTCGTACGCCCACGAAGACGAAGAGCTCAAGAACGAGCTCGACAAGCATCTCAAGGCGCTGAAACGCTCCGCCAAGGTGGAGGTTTGGAGCGATCGCCAGCTCGTCGCCGGTCAGGAATGGGATGAGTCGATCATGGCCGAGCTTCATTCGGCCAACATCATCCTGCTACTCATCAGCGTCGACTTCAACGCCTCCGACTTCATCTGGGACAAGGAACTGGCGGTGGCGATGACACGTCACCAGGATGGCACCGCCCGGGTGGTGCCGGTGATCCTCCGAAAGTGCGACTGGGATGACATGCCCTATGCCGCTCTGCAGGCTCTGCCCCGCAACGCCACCCCGATCACCGAACACCCCGACCGTGACACCGCCTACACGGAGGTCGCCCAGGGCGTCGAGCAGTTGGTCGATATGATCAACGCACAATCCGGCTCTGGGTGATCCGCGTCCCGATGTGATCTGCGGCTCGGGTGGTGGCAACGGCTCAGTGGTGTGGGTGTCGGTAACGGAGGTTGGGTGTGACGGGAATCACGGCATCGGCGGAGAAGCAGGCGGACGTTCTCATCTACCTGCTGGCGGCGGACGAGGACAAGGCGGTTTGCGAGGCGATCAGCCGCCACCTCGCCCCGATCACCCGGGACGCCGACGTCAGCATCAGCGTGCTCGACGATTTCAGCGCTCCGGGCGGGAGCGACATCGCACAGCACAAGAACCAGCTGCTGGCGGCCGACATCGTGCTCTCGATCATCAGTGCCGATTTCATCGACGACGACGAGATCTACGCCCGGAACCAGGCGGTGATCGACCGTTACAACCGTGGCGAGACCCTCATCATCTCGATCCTGGTCCGGAACTGCCTGTGGAAGCTCCTTCCGTTGGCGCAGCTGCCGATGCTGCCCAAGAACCATCAGCCGATCAACAACGCCCAGTTCTGGAACAGCGAGGACGACGCCGTCACCTCGGTGGTGGCCGACCTCTACGAGTCGATCAGCGAGATGCTCAACAAAGCGGGAGCCACGGTTGCCGCCGCGCCACCTGAGACGGCTCCCGCGCCAGCACCTCTGCCGGGTGCGGGCACTCCGCCCGCCGCTTCCGCCGACCCGGTGGTCCACGTTTCGCTCACCGATGCGGAATCGGCCACCACCGAGCTGGTGGGTGCCGGTGCCCCCGGCCCCGGCAGCTCCGACCCGGCGGGAAGCCTCGCCCAGGCACCCTCTGTGCCGGCGAGCGCCGAAGAGGTGACTGGGCAGACCGTCGCCGAGCCCGACGTGGTGATCGAGCTACCGGCCCCGGAAGCCGCCCCGGCGGCCCCCGAGACGGTGACCGCTGACAGGGTGGCCACTGACACAGGTGCGGCGCAGACGGGGTTCGTGTTCACCAAACCTGCCGTGACCGCACCCATCGAGGTGGATTGGCGTCAGACGTACTACCGGTGGGTGCTGGGGAAGCGGGCGCTGGCGATCGTGTTGGACTTCGTCATCCTGTTCTTCGTGATCCCGTTCACGTTGGCCTTCGTGTACTTCATGGTCGCCGACTTCGCCGGGATCGGCGAGGCGAGCGACGTCACCGTCATGGACTGGATCTTCTACCTGTGCATCGCCGTCTTCTACCTGGTGGCCCCGGCGTTGGAGGCGTCCACGTGGCAGGCCACTCCCGGCAAACGCATCCTCAAGTTGCAGATCACTACCGAAGCCGGTGAGCGGATCTCCTACAGGCGGGCATTCGTCAGGAATGTGTTGCGAAGCCTCACCGCCTACTCCTACCTGTTGGTGGTGCCGTTGATCATCCAGTACTTCCGATTCCGCAAGACCAAGCAGTTGTTCCACGACGAGGTGTCGTCGACGACGATCGGGGAACGTCTCGACGAGTCGTAGCGGGAGGCTGCCGGCCCGGGAGGAATCGGTTCGGGTCGAGGACGGCCGGGCCGGGCGTCTCCTGGGCTGATGTCGACGTGAGGCGTCCCAGCCTGGGTCGTACCGGTCTTCGAGATGTGACCGACCGGGTTGTGCGTGGTTCGGGACAGAAAGGGCGTCGTGGCCAGTTCCTCCGTGAGCGTCGACATGACCGATAGCCAGCAGGGGCAGAAGGGATCTGCTCCGGCGCGGCTCCGGGCCGGAACCCACCTGGCCTCGAACGCGGTGACCCTCGACTTCCATGAGTTCGTGGCCGGAGAGATCGGCCGCCGGGTGGGGATCCCGATCGATTTCGCGGCCGAGACCTCCTACGAGAGCTGTTTCGAGGACCTCAACGACGTGTGTTTCGTGTGCAGCCTCGCCTACGTCACCTTTGAACGGCGGGGTCTCGAGCTCGCCGTGCCGGTGGCGGCCCCCGTGCTCCAGGGATCCCGATACGGAGGCAAGCCCATCTACTTCTCGGATGTGATCGTCCATCGGGACAGCGGGATCGACTCCTTCCTCGCCCTGCGAGGGCGTTCGTGGGCGTACAACGAGACCCTTTCTCAATCGGGCTACGGGATCACCCGCCACCACCTGGCCCGGCTGGGGGAGACCAAAGGGTTCTTCGGGAACCTGGTGGAAGCGGGCTTCCATCGGGACTCGATGCAGATGGTGGCCGACCGGGCGGTAGACGGGTCGGCCGTCGACTCGCACGTGCTGGCGCTCGAATTGAGGGAGCAACCCGATCTGGCCGAGGCGCTGCGGGTGGTGGAGGTGCTCGGGCCTTCGACCATCCAGCCGGTGGCGGTCTCCCGGCGCCTCTCGCTGGAGCTTCGGGAGGCGATCCGCCGAGCACTGGTGACCATGACCGATGATGAGTCTGTTCGGCTGAAGCTGGGGCGGGCGATGGTCGAGCGGTTCGTGACGATCGACGCCGCTGCCTACGACGACATCCGCGGGATGATCGACTTCTGCGAGGCCGCCGACTTCCTGGTGCTCCGCTGACATGTCCTCCATCGCAACGACGTCGTGGCCGAGGCGCCACAGCCCACGAATGGCCGCCGCATCGTGGGTCAGGTGACGCCCCGCCCGGCTTCCTGCGAACCCAATCCAAACAGGGCCGCAAACGTCGGGACTGGTTGACCTGCCCAACTCGTCTCACGGACGGACGTCCCGCCCGCCTCTCATCCCAATAGATCCAGGCGGAGCTGTTCGATGATGCGGTCGATACGGACGCCTTCGTTCGCCTTCAGCCCGTTCGACGAGGCGTGGTGGAGTGCCACCAGCTGCCAGTTCTGGTTGAAGACCGGGCTGCCGCTCGACCCCGGGTCGGTCGGGGTCCGGTAGTGGACGTGGGTCTCCTCGACGCCGGTCGCCTCGTTGTCCTGCAGTGAGATGCGGAGGTCGAGTCCTTTGGGGTATCCGAGGATGTTGAGCCGGGCGTCGCCCTTGAGCGACACCGGTGGCACCCGGTCCGTCTTCGGTGGGGGTGTGGCGCTCTCGGGGGGTGGCGTGGCCAGCTCGAGGAGGGTGGCGTCGAGCTGGCTGGGCGGTGACGTCCAGATGACCGCCCCGAACCTCAGCTCTTCGGCCTCGTTGGCGGTGCCAGATCCGAGGAACGCCGCCGTGAGGGCGTCGGGTCCCTGCGGGTAGGGGTACTGGGCTTGGACGTCCGGATCGTCGGAGCAGACGTGGGCGTTGGTGATGAGGAGGTGGCGTCCTGCCCACTCCTCGGAGATCCAGCTCCCGTCGAAGAGGAAGCCGGTGCCGTCACCGTCGTATTTGTTCGGGCCGATGCGGGCCACCCCGGCCGCCCGTTCGAAGGCCTGGCTGAGCCATCGCAGCGACTTGTAGCCGGTCTGTCCCCACACCTTCTCGTAGTCGCCGGCCTTCTCGGGCTGGAGACGTACGGTGGCGGTGCCGCCACCCACCTCGGCCAGGCGGGCGTTGAACATCGGCAGGATCACGTCGCCGGGTGGCTCGTCGTCGGTGAGCATCCACAGGTCGACGAGCTGGCGGCGGGTGCTCTGCACACCGAAGGCGTCGGTGCGGTCGAGGTAACCCTTGGCGGCTTCGATGGCCGCGGCGCCGTCGCCGATCGCCAGGTTCGCTTCGATCAGGTTGGCGTAGTCCCACGAAGCCTTCTCCGGGCGGCTCGAGATCTCTTCGACGATCTCTCTCGCCCGATGCTGCGCCTCGGGTGAACCGGCATGGCGGTCGGCCCGGGAGATCCGCTCCCGATTGGTGAGCAGCGCCACCGCGTTGACGCCGTGCCACAGGTGGTCGCCGAGGCGTCGGCCGTAGGCGTTGGAGTAGTAGACGAGCGACGTCTCGGCGTCGTACAGGCGTGGTTCGACCGCCGACGGTCGGGCGTTCACGTAGTACTGCTTGTACGCCCGGCCGAGGAGGCCGAGGGTCTCGCCGAGCTCGTTCTCGAGGTCTTTCGTGGCGGCGGCACTCGTACCGGGGTCGGCCAGTTCGGCTTCGATCGTGGCGCGTAGCTCGAGGAGTCCTTCGACCGCCTCGGTGATCCGGCCCACCTCGATGCGGGCCTGGGCGAGCTGTCGCCGCACCTGGGCGTCGTCGACCGAGCACTCCACGAGTTTGGCGGCGACCTGTTCCATCCGCTCGAACCAGGCGTGGCGGCGGAGCTCGGCGAGCACCCGGATGGCGGCCGACCGTTCGACGGTGCGGCCGGTGGAGCCGAGGTCGGCCAGCAGCGCGTCGAGCAGCAGTTCCACCCCGGCCAGGTTCCCGGCGGCGAAGCGCTCAGCCAACTCGGCCGGTGAGGTTTCGTCACTCCAGGCCGGTCCGACCACCGGTTCGCCCGTATCGGTCGGGGCATCGGTCGAAGTGGTGGGGATCGGCTCGGATGGGGGACGGGTATCCGCCTGGTCATCGTGGCGGTCGAGCCCGGCCTTCTGCCGCACGTCCTCACCGGTCGGTTCGGCGGACTGGTCGGACTCGTGCAGCGAGGCGTGGAACTCGAGGTCCGGCACCAGCTGTTCGAGGTCGGCGACCGACACCAGCTTGCCCTGCCATTCGGCGTCGACGTCGAACTCGACCTCGGAGTCGGTCAGGTCCTGTTCGAGGAGAAAGGCGAAGGTCTGCAGGGTGTCGCCGGTCCGCGCCACCACCACCTTCCAGAACCGGGAGGGGATCTGCACCTTGACCGGGCCGTCGTCGTCCTTGCCGGTGAACACCTTGTCGTTGTGGTCGTCGAGCACCGGCCCCGCCAGCACGCACAGACGTTCCGTCTTGGCCTGGCCGAGGATGTAGTTCTCGAGCTTGCCCCACTCTCCCCGGAGATTGGACCGGTTGAACACGTCGACCTGTGGTGAGCAGTTGGTGACGTGGTAGGTGTCGCCGTTGGCCCGGCGCACCTCGGCGTAGGTCGCTCCCCAGGCGACGTCGTCGCGGCGGACGATGTGGCCCTTGTCGAAGTTGCCCCGGTCGGCGGTGTAGAACTTGTCGGGCAGCTGCAGAGCCTTGTCGAGGCGGGGTTCGGTCACCCACTTCTCGATGTCGTTGTCGCCGAGCCCGGTCAGGCCTTTGCGGCTGTAGTCCAGGCCTGGTTCCGGTTCCTTGGCCGATTCGCTCCCGTCGATGTTGGCGGCCGTGAACAGCGCCAGCCGGCGTGCTGCATGCATGACCACTGAGAAGTGCTCGTAGGCGATGACGGCGTTCCCGTCATCGAGCAGGCCGACGATGGAGGGGTCGGCGACATGCGGCATCGGCACCGGGATCCCGAGGAAGTGCTCGTCGTATCCCGTTCTCGTCTCGTAGTCGTCGTCGACGAACGGCTCGGTCATCTTCTCCGGATCGAAGTTGAGTCCGGTCTCGATCATCCACTGATCTCCCTGCGATCGCGTCACCCCTGGTCGACTCGCCCCTGTGGCACATTGGTCCCGGCCAACCCTACGTCCGCCGACCCGACTCGTGCAGTCGAAGACCAGTGGGATCTTCGGTCTCGTCGCCGGAATGCGGGCCTTGGTCTCTGGTCGGGCGGGCGGTGCCCCATCACCCTGAAGCCATGGGCGCCGCGTCCGATCCCGAGGTGAGCTCCCGGGTGACCGGTCATCCGGTGCTGGCCGACCCGGCCCCGCTCCCCTCCGTGACCGTCTTCTGGCAGGAGCGCCTCTTGCATGCCCGCCAGGGCGAGGTGATCTCGTCGGCGCTGATGGCAGCCGGTGTAGACGTGTTCGGTCGCCACCCCCGCGACGGTGCCCCGCTCGGCCTGTTCTGCGCCAACGGCCAGTGCGCCTCGTGTGTGGTGATCGCCGACGGGGTGGCGGTGAAGGCCTGCATGACGCCGGTCTCCGACGGGATGCACCTCCGACCGGCCGACTCGCTGCCCGAACTCCCCGTCGATGACGAGCCGGCCGAGCTGGGGACCACCAGGGTGCGACCCGTCGATGTGTTGGTGATGGGCGCCGGGCCGGCCGGGCTGGCGGCGGCCATCGAGTTGGGTGCGGCCGGAGTGGACACGTTGCTGGTCGATGACAAGGACCGTCCGGGTGGAAAGCTGGTGCTGCAGACCCACAAGTTCTTCGGTTCCCACCGCCTCACCGGGGCGGGCGTACGCGGGGTGTCGATCGCCGCCGATCTGGCCGCCAGCCTGGCCGAGTTCCCGTCGGTGCAGCTGTGGACCTCTGCCACGGCGGTGGGGGTGTTCGCCGATCACCGTATCGGGGTGGTGCGCCACGGCGGCTACTGGCTGATCGAACCGCAGGTGGTGCTGGTGGCGACCGGGGCGCGGGAACGACAGCTCTGTCTCGCCGGTGCCACCCTCCCCGGGGTGGTGGGGGCCGGCGCCTTCCAAACCCTGGTCAATCGCGACCGGGTGCTCCCCTGGCGCAGGGTGCTGGTGGTGGGAGCCGGCAATGTCGGGTTGATCGCCGCATATCACGCCCTCCAGGCGGGGGCGGAGGTGGTGGGGGTGGTCGAGGTCGCCCCCCGGGTGGGTGGCTACCGGGTCCACGCCGACAAGCTGCGCCGGCTGGGGGTTCCGATCCATCTCGGTCACACGGTGCTGGCCGTGCACGGCACCGACCGGGTGGAGGCGGTCACGGTGGCGGCCGTCGACGGCGACGCCCGGCCGCGGGCGGGCACCGAGCGCAGCTTCGCCGTGGACGCGGTGCTGGTGGCGGCCGGTCTCACCCCCCTCGACGAGCTCCTGGTCCAGGCGGAGGCCTGTGGGATGACGGTGTTCTCGGCCGGCGACGCCGGCCAGGTGTCGGAGGCCTCGGCCGCCGCCTGCGACGGACGCCTCGCCGCTCGCCGCATCATCGAGGTGCTGGGCCGGTCCACCGCTCCCGATCCCGACGGGTGGGGCGGGTTGCTGGCGGCGTTGCGGGCCCGGCCCGGTCCGGTTCACCCCCGCCAGCCCATCGACGACGGCTGGGAGGTGTTCCCGGTGTTGCGCTGCACCGAGGAGATCCCCTGCGACCCGTGTGCCTCGGTGTGCCGTCGCCAGGCCATCCGCCTCGAGGGCGACCCGCTTCGTGGTGTCCCCCGCTTCGTCGGGCAGGACTGCACCGCCTGCATGCGTTGTGTGGCTTCATGCCCCGGCCAGGCGATCACGGTGGTCGACCGCCGCGCCGACCCCGACCGGCCGCTGGTGACCGTCCCCTGTGAGCTGGGCACGGTGGAGGCGGGCGAGTGGGTGGTGGCGGTCGACGACCTCGGGGCCCGGTTGGGGACGTTCCAGGTGGTGCGGGTGCTCGACCGTCGGAGCCAGCAGGGCACCAGGCTGGTGCAACTGCGAGCCGGCCCCGACATCGCCGCCCGCATCGCCGGGATCCGCCTCGGGCCGGCATTCGCCCCGCAGCCGGTGGAGCCGATCGGCACCGCCATCCCGGACCAGGTGATCGTGTGCCGCTGCGAGCACGTCACTGCCGGCGAGGTCCGCCACGCCATCCGCTCCGGCGTCGACGACGTCAACGAGCTGAAGGCGATGCTGCGGGTGTGCATGGGTGCGTGTTGTGGCAAGAACTGCCCCGAGCACATCGCCCGGCTCTACCGGGAGGAGGGAATTGCCGCCGGCGAGGTCACCCCCGCCACGCTGCGGCCGCTGTTCCTGGAGGTGCCACTGGGCACACTGGCGGCCGGCTCCCGGGAGTCCACGTGACCGCCGGATGTGATGTGGTGGTGGTCGGGGCCGGATCGGTGGGCACCCCCATCGCCTTCGAGCTGGCCCGCCGGGGACTGATGGTCGAGGTGTTCGACCCCCGACCCTCGGTGGGAAGGGGCGAGAACCGGGCTGCCATCGGTGGGATCCGGGCCACCCACTCCGAGCCCGCCAAGGCCCGGCTGTGCCGTGAGTCGCTCGAAGTGTTCGCCGGCTGGGAACGGGAGACGGGCGACGACATCGACTGGCACCAGGGCGGCTATCTCTTCGTCGCCCACCGTCCGGAAGACGAGGAATCCCTGCGCCGGGTGGTGGGCGTGCAGCGGGGGATGGGCCTCGACGTCGACTGGGTCGATCCCGACCGGGTGGCCGGGCTCGTCCCCGGCATCGACCGGCGGGAACTGCGGGGAGGGACGTTCTCGCCGGGCGATGGGATGGCTTCGCCGTTGAAGTGCGCCCACTCGTTCCGGGACCGGGCGGAACGGGCCGGGGCGCGATTCCATTTCGGAGTGGCGGTGACCGGTCTCACCACCCAAGGTGGACGGGTGTCCGGGGTGCGCACCGGCGACGGGGTTCGTGAGGCGAAGCTGGTGGTGAACGCCGCCGGGGCGGCCGCCGCCCGGGTGGGGGCGATGGCGGGAGTCGATCTCGACGTGACGGTCGAGGGGCACGAGGCGGGGATCACCGACCCGGTGGCCCGCTTCCTCGACCCGATGGTGGTGGATCTGCGTCCGGGTGAGGGTTCGAAGAATCTGTACTTCTACCAGGCGCCCACCGGTCAGGTCCTGTTCGCTCTCACCCCCGACCCGCCCCAACCCGGGGCCGACCGCCGCTCCACCTCGGAGTTCCTGCCGCTGGCCTCCCACCGGCTGGTGACGTTGCTGCCCCGGCTGCGCCACCTGCGGGTGCGTCGGGTGTGGCGGGGCCTGTACCCGGTCACCCCCGACGGCTCGCCGCTGCTCGGCTGGGCCGGGCCCGACGGCTTCTTCGTGGCCGCCGGCATGTGCGGGCAGGGTTTCATGCTCGGTCCCGGCATCGCCCGGCTGCTGGGACGGGTCGTCACCGGTGCCGACGACGACGCCGACCGCATGGTGCTGACCGATCTCGACCCCACCCGCCGCTTCCGGGGAGCAGAGCTGCTGGCTTGAGCGGCGCACTCGATGCCGTACTGGCCGGGCGGCCCGCCGCCGGGGGAGTTCGACCGCTAGGTTTCGGGGTACCCGAAAACGGGGTCGATCCGACAGCGGGGAGCGAGATTGTGAACAGGGTGTTGTGGGTCTTGCAGATACTGCTCGGGGTGTACTTCGTTGCGGTGGGGGTGATGCACTTCGTGGTGCCCGACGGGCTCCCCGCCCAGATGGAATGGATGTACGAGCTGTCGGACTCGCTCCACCTGGTGAGCGGTGTTGCCGAGATCCTCGGTGGTCTCGGGCTGATCCTTCCCGGGTTGACGGGCATCAGACCCGAGCTGACGGCGTGGGCCGGCGCCGGGTTGGCGGTGGTGATGGTGGGCGCCCTGGTGTGGCATGTCACACGAGGCGAGTACGGCAACATCGCTTTCAACTTGGTGCTGGCCGCTCTGACGGGATTCATCGCCTATCGGCGGTTCACAACCCACCCGCTCCGAGCGCGGGCCGCGGCCTGACCGACCCGGTCGATCGGTTTCGTCGCCCGCCGGGGGCGGCCTGTGCATGGTGTGTGCGACGCCTCGGTGGGACGGTGACGCAGGGTGACCCATGACCCGCGGCACGTTGGCGGCTTCATCACGAGGTGCGCTGGAGTGCGAGTGGCAAGCGGGGCCCGGCGGATCCGCCGGGCCCCGCTTCATCATGGCGACATCTCCGCGTCCCTGCGACGTCACTCCATCAGGCGCAACGTGCCGGGGAGGTTCATCTTCATCATCCTGCGCACGGTGAGCAGTGGCGCCGACACCACCGCCCCGATCCCCATCACCGCCACCATCACAATGGTCTCGGGGGCCAGCACCACAGCCAGCCCGAAGTCGGGGAGGGTCTCGGTGAGGACTCGCTGGGTGATCCACCAAACCATGGCGAGCCCGCCCGCCGTCCCGAGCAGCGTGGCGACCACGGCCACCACCAGGTTCTCTATCGAGGCCATGCGCAGCGCGGTTCGAACCCTCACCCCGAAGGCGAACATGGTGGCGTGTTCCCTGGCGCGGGACTCCAGGTTGATGGATGCGCTGTTGAAGGCGATCAACAGTGCCAGCAGCAGAACCGCCACCACCATCACCTGGATGACGCCGACCAGGGGTGCGAAAGCGTTGCGAACCGCCTCGGTGAGCGACGTCACAGAGGTGACCGAGGTCACATGGCGGAGATCGAACAACTCCCGCTGGACTTCGGTCTCGGTCGCTCCCGGGGCGGGGAGCAGGTTGAGCCCGTTGGTGACTCCACCCAGGTTGAAGATGTCGGCGTCCTCGGCGTGCATGTACACCATGGCCCGCACCGGGTAGGGATGGGTGGCCAGGACCGGCAGCGGGGTATCCAGTCGGCTGAACGAGGTGAGACCTTCCCGGTGCGGGTGGCGGAGGACGACGGCGTCGCCGACCTCCACTCCGAGGTCGCGGGCGGCCTTGTCGGTGATGATCAGCCCACCGCCTTCGCCGATCGAGCCGGCGGTCACCGAGGGCTGCCAAAGACCATCGCGAAGATCGACCAACTCCACCAGGGCATCGATCTCGACCTCACCCGCCCGCAACGCCACCGGGAGCCGCAGGGTCGGCTCGACCAGGTCCACCGAGTCGGCGCCGGCGATGGCGGAGATCTCGGGCGACTCGACGAGGTGAAACGTGTCGAGTCCCACGGTGATCCGTTCGGGATGTCGTGCGACGGCTTCGGCCTCGGCGGTGTCGACGGCGTCGAACATGGAGTCGGCGATGCCCCGGAAGCCAACCATCACCGTGATGGCGGCGGCCAGCGCCAGCACCGTCAGGGTGGTGCGACGCCTGTCACGTACCAGGTCGTGGAACGGGATGAGCGTCAGCGTGGATGCGGCATGCCGGCGTCGTCCCCGTGGCGTGTGGCCGTGGTGGACGAGGTGGCCGGGTCGGATCGCCTCGATCGGAGAAACCCGTACCGCCTTCCACACCGGCACCGCACTGGCGAGTAGCGGCATGACGGCCCCGACGATCGCCACTCCGATGAAAGCTTCCGGCTGGAACGACGTGTCCCACACCGGGATCGGCACCGCCGCCCGAAACACGTCTCCCATCGCCCGACCGATCGACATCCCCACTCCCACGCCGAAGAGCACCCCCAGCAGCGAGATCTGCAGGGTCACCAGCAGCGGTCGGACGGCCAGGAGCCACGGGGGCACCCCCAAGGCCATACCGATGCCGATCTCGCGGCGTTGCTGCTGGACCATCCGGTGGACCAGGTTGATGGCCGACCCGACCGCTCCCAGCATCAACAGTGTCGCCAGTGCGTTGAACATGGCCTGGTCCTGATCGATGTCGTTGTTGAGGGCCGAATACGACAGGTTGTCGTCCCTGGTGGAGACGGTGGCCCCCATCCCGAGGCCGGACACGGCCTGCTCCAACTCCTCGACCACCGCCGTCCTGTCGGCCCCTCCGGTGAGGGTCAGCACCAGGTTGTTGACCATGCCGGGAGCGCCCGCCACGTCCTGGGCCGTCTCGATGGTGGTGAACACGGCGGCGAATGTCGCCTCCGACATGAACATCCCACCCTCGGGGGCCACGATGAAGAACTCGGGGGTGGTGGCGGTCGCCACATAGTCGAGATCCAGATCACCGCTGACCGAGATCCGCCCGGTGTCCGGCAGGTCGTAGTACTGGGCGAAGGTCGTTTCGATCATCGCCACCGGCTCGCCCCGGTCGGAGTCCGTCAGGGGGCGCCCACCGACCACGTGGTACCGGTTGACCTGCGGTCCGTCGCCTGAGAAGTCCGCCCCGGTCAGCTCTCCCCGCACGATGATGGTGCGCCCGTCCGTCGAGGCCTCGACCTGGATGGGAACGATCAGCCTCTCCTCGGTGTCGGCGATCAGGGTCGCATCGCCAATCGATAGGGCGGCCGCCTCCAGCTCCCCCCGTTCCGCCAGCGCGCCCACCGCCAGATCGACCCGCAGGTCGTACATCGCCAGCATCTGATAGCTGGCCGGGTAGGACACCTCCCTCCACGCCGTTGTGGAGGTCAGCCCTGCGTAGCCACCCGTGCCGATGGCGATGACCAGGGCTATGGCGCCGACCTTCGCCAGGTGTGATCGGAGGTCACGGAACGACCATCTCAGGGTGACCGCCAGAGTGCGCATGTGGGCCTCCTCACCAGTGCAGATCGGTCACGGGGGCCTTGCCGCCCTGGGGTGGGCCATCTCCCACGATCCGTCCGCTCGACAGCTCGATCACCCGATCGGCCATCCGGGAGATCTCCCGATTGTGGGTCACCACCAGCACAGCTCGTCCGGTCTGCGCCTGCTCTTCGAGCAGCTGAAGGATCTGAACCCCGGTGTGGAAGTCGAGTTCCCCGGTCGGTTCGTCGCACAGGAGCACGGGATTACGGGTGGCGAGGGCGCGAGCGATGGCCACTCGCTGTTGCTCGCCGCCCGAGAGTTCGCTCGGGAACCGGTCGGCCTTGTCGCCCAGACCCACGCTGGCCAGCACCACATCGGGGTCGGTGCCGGAGCCGGCGGCATCCGCCCCGAACCGGACGTTCTCGTATGCGGTGAGCCCGGGGAACAGATTGAATGCCTGGAAGATGAAGCTCACCGTGCGCGCCCGAAACTCGAACAACTGCCGGCGTCCGGACACCGTCAGGTCGACGCCGTTCACCCGCACCGTCCCCGATGTGACGGTGTCGAGGGCGCCCAGGACATTGAGGAGAGTGGTCTTGCCGCTCCCCGAGGGTCCGAGCACCACCACGAACTCGCCCCCGTCGACCATCAGATCCACATCGGTGAGAGCGGTGACCGCCAGCGGGCCCTCGCCGTAGCGCTTCGCCACATCCTTGAGTTCGATCAGCATCTGTTGTACACCTCTTCCCTCTGCCCATCCGGGCATCTTCCGGCCGATCGGCCGATCAGAGCCGGGGCGGGCAGTTCTCCTCTCACTGTGGGAGCGGAGCGTGCTCGGCGTTAGGTGCAACGTGCCCATATGGCTGCTCCCACAACGGTGCTTCTGGCGGTTGACCCGGCGGGTACTCGAACGACTCAGTGGTGGACCAGCGGCCGATGCTCCGGTGTTGGTGCCCCCGAATGCTGGGGCGGGACCCCGCCCCCCCCAGTGCTGTGTGGTGGATCGTTGAGATCATCCAGAGCACGATCATCGCTCCCATGACCACGCCGAGCGCCACTTCGCTGGCCTCGACGAGCATCACGACGCCGCCGACAAACGCCACCAGACCGAGGAGTGTGGTGGCGGCCAGGTACAGCTTGTTGCCGTGCATCAGCCGATCGAAGCCGGGTACCACGGCGCCTGCGGAGGCGACGAAGCGGAGGCCGAGGACGGCCAGTCCGGTGACCCGGATGCTGTCCATCCCTGGTACGGCGGACCCGGTCGCCCACAGCACGTACACGACCACCGCCAAGCCAACCAGAACCGTGGCGATGCGGTCTCTCGTCGGGATTCGCATGGTTCGCTCCTTCCCGGCGCCCGCCAACGGGACACCCCGATGTCCGGACGCCCTCGATACCCCACCTGCCGCCGAAGGCGCCGTGTCGCGCAAGCGGCGCTGGTCCTCTCCTGCCGCGATCTGTGGACGTTCACGCTCCCGGTTGATTTCCGAGTCGCCACCGATGGCAGAACGAGGGCCGGTTCGCACCGTCTCCTCACCACCGGCTCATCGTCCTCTCATCGGGTGGTGCCACGGTGTCGACATGACTGCAATCACCAACACCCCCCTCATGGCCCGGTGCCATGGTGCCCTTTCGTCGCCGAAGGTGTGGGTGAGCATCGCCCTCGTGATGTCGATGGTGGCGCTGCTCGAACAGGATCCAGGCGCCAGTCCCTTGTGGTGGACCCTGCCGCTCCTGTTCGGGGCATATCTGTGGGCGTGGAGGAGACGCGGGCGTGCCCTCCGGCTGAGCCGCAGGGCAGCGGCGGCGACCTACGTCGTGTCCGGCCTCGCAGCGGGGGTGGTCTACGAGTTGTCGCTCTCGACCGACGGGACCGGGCTGGGTGGGCTGCACGCCGACACCTTCACGTCGTTCCTGCTACTTCCCGGCTACCTCCTCCCGGCCGTCCTGTTCACCTTCTGGATGGTGCGCCGCTACGGGCTGGATCAGCGGGAGACGTTCTTCGTGGCGGGTGTGATGAGCTGGTACGAGATGCTGTCGATGGGAGCGGGTTACGTGGCAACCACACCGTGGGTGGCCCCTGTGTTGGTGGCGTTCTACGTGGCGAGTTATGCCGTCTACAACGGTGCTCTCGGGGTGCTGTTGGTCGATCCGGCGGCACTGTGGGCTCCCACGCCCCGCCGGATCGGGACGGGACGCCAAATGCTGTACTCGGTGCTCGGCGGCGCCGGAGCCTGGGCGTGTTTCGTCGGATGGGCCGCCATCGT
>JBHJOH010000127.1:0-7797 GCA_050329955.1 Acidimicrobiia bacterium
CATCAGCTGGTCTCTCCTGCGAGCGTCTGTCGAGACTGGTGGGCTCCACGATACGCCTACGACGCGAGGTGCGGCTACCGGGGCTGACGGGTTGGGGTTTCGAGACGTAGGGCGATCCACTGTTCAATGTCGCTGGAGCGGTAACGGACGTGTTTTCCGACTCGGAACCCGGGTGGGCCGGCGCCTTGGTGACGCCAGGCGTACAGGGTGGCGACGGGCACGCCCAGGCAGTCGGCGAGTTGTTGGGTGGTGAGCAGGCGGTCGAGTGTCTCCATCACCCGATCATCGGAACCGACCCTGTCATCTGAGTGTTGTTCCGGTGCCAGTCGGGGAGGCCACGAGGCCTGCCCGACATCTGCCGCGTCTCGGTGTTTCGACGCTGTGTCGGGCTTGGTTGACACTCTGGTGACATTGTGATGACAGGGCTGACACTGGGTTGACAGGGCTAGTGACACTCTGCTGACAGGGTGCGGTGGCCTGATCCGGCCACCGCTTCGTGTGAGTGCTGCGGTCGCAACACTCGTGGTGGTGGGCGCGTGCTCGACGACCTGCGGACCCGATGACGTCGACGTCTCTGTCTTCGCTGCCCGCATCGACGGTCACGTCGTCTTCTTCGGGTTCCTCGACCACGTCGACGTCGGTTGCTGTCTCGGGTGATGACGTGCTGGCGGCGTGGGGAGATTTCTGGGACGCCTGGGTTGAGGTGCGGGCGTCGGATTGGGGCCCGATGTTGTTCGCCCCCTGAACGAGGTGGCGTCGGAGACGGGTCACGGCTACACCTGGGCACACACCAACGGCATCATTACCCACACCATCGTCACCATCGTCACCATCGTCACCATCGACAACACCGCCCACCGCCTCGCCGCACACGCCCTCAACAACAACGACCCCGACCAAGCCACCTGGGCCGCCCGCAAAGGCCTCCTCGCCACCGGCGCCTGCGAGCACTGCTACCGCAACCTGATGCGAGCCGCCGCCGCCCAGAACAACCAAGTCGCCTTCGAAGCCACCTACACCGAACTGCTCGCCGTCGTCGACGCCGACCAAGGTCCCGACGCATCCAACTACCTCGACGCTGAGACCGTGGCGCTGTATGAACGAGAGTCCCGCAAACGTCGCCGCCAAGCAGGATGAACACCGCACAACCCCCCTACAAACAGCCACTCACAGTGATCGACCCGTATTCCGGCGTGTGCGGCATAATGCCGGTTCGGCTCGGAGCGGAGTGCGCGATATCGCTCCGTGTGGTGAGTGATATGAGCGCGGTGTGGCATCCGTCACCGGCTAGCTTGCGCCGCATGGCCGAGATACCAGGTGCTCGTGCTGCATACCTCGACGAGGTTCTGGCTCGCTACGACCTCGATGTTGTCGATGTCGCGGCGGTTCGGGTCACCAACAACGCAGTATTTCGCCTGAACACGACGGCCGACAGCTATGCGTTGCGGATCCATCGGGCGGATTATCGGCTGCCGCAACAGATCCGCTCGGAACTCAGCTACGTGGAGGCCCTCGCTGAAGGCTCTGAGGTGATGGTGCCACGTCCGGTCAGGACGCGAGGCGGCGACCTGGTGGCCGCCCTCGAAGTGGGTGGAGACGTGCGCTACGCAAGTGTTGTGGCGTGGTTGGACGGGGAGGTGCGCCGCCCGGGACGTGGAGCCGGGCGGGCCACGCTGTTCGGCATCGGCCAGGCCCTGGGACGCATCCACCAGTTCTCGGCAGGGTTCAATCCACCCGACGGGTTCGATCTGCCCACCTGGGACATTGGCACCATGTTCAGTCCTGAGCGGCTTCGTCTGATCGAGGCCGCTTCGTATCGCAGCCAAGTCGATTGGCTCATCGGAAGGGCCCAAGAGCGCTTCGGCGAGCTGACGGCAACGCCGCAGACGTACGGTGTGCTGCACCACGACTTCATCCTGCTCAACTGCCTCCACTCCCACCGCCAGACCGCTGTGATCGACTTCGATGACAGCGGATGGGGCTTCTACCTCCAAGACCTCGGCGGTCTCCTCGGGAACCTCAAGGACTACAACAACTACCGGACCCTCCGGGAATGGTTCGTTGAGGGCTACGAGTCCGTCCGGCGATTCCCCACGACCAGCGAACGAGACATGGAGCTGATGATCGCCCTCCGGCACTGCACCAGCCTCCTATGGCTGTTGGAACGGCACGCTGCAGGTGCGATGCCGACAGAACAGTTCGAGCGGAACCTGGTCTACCGCATCGAAGAGATCGAGTCCTCCCTCGTTGACCTGACCCTGTGATACAGCGGGCTTCACGAGTGTGGGTGACGCACCATCTGATGGAACCGTCCGAGGCTGTTGGCATCGATCCGGCCCATCCGCCGGTAGATCGTTGGATTGGAGGGGCTGGTCTCAGCCGTGAACGTCTCGTGACCCCATTCCGATGCCGCCAGCAGCGCCTGTCTCAGCAGGGCACCGGCGATCGTCGTGGACCGGTACTCGGGCACGACTCCAATGAGCCCGAATCGGGGGCCCGTCGGGTTGCGCCAAATCCGCACCAACCCCACATAGCCGCCGGTACGGTCGTCGACGGCAACCAGATACGCCGACGGATCGAACGGTGGGGACTCGACGAGTTCTTCGTGGAACCAGTCCCGATCGCCCTGCCAGCCGTCGGTACCCAGGGTGTCCTGCCGCAACATGTTGTCGAGGATGAACAACCGGTCCTCATCGACCGTGTCCGCCGGGTGGATACCGAAACCGGACGGTACCCAGGCGCGTCGCAACCAGGCCAGCACACGATCGAAGCGGATCCGGAACCTCTCCTCCACCACTTCGACCTCGAACCCCGCCGACCGCAACGCCCCCACCAACTCACCATCTTCGGCGTCTACGAAGGTGTGCACCGGCTGGGCCAGGGCGTCCACGACGGCCTCGGTGAGAAGCGAATACGCGTCCCGATCCGAACCGACGAAGTACAGGAACGTGCGGTCATCGGGACGCCACCACGTACTGACCGCCGCTGCCGCCTCACCGTCTGAGACTGCCAGCCACCGCTGCAACGGTTGACCCTGCCGCTCATCACGGGCACGAAGCTCAGCCGCCGCCATGTCGTACACGGCGGCCGCCAACTCGTACTCATCGGTAAACCGCACGATCTCCACCCGCACAGGCTACCGGTTGCCGCCAGTCCATCCCGACGAGTTGCGGGACTCTGCGAGAACCTCCGCACCGGCTAAACAGCGCAGATCAGCAAATCCGGGGCCATAACGACCGATCCCTCGAGTGCTCAGTATCGGCACTTCGTTGCTCGGGTCGTTGAACGCTTGCAGCGGTTCTGACGTTGCGATGGGAGCGGGCACGGGCAGGTTGCCTTCGACGGCGCGGGCGTGGGCCTTGATCGCGCCAGCCACTGATAGCATAATGCAAGCATGCCAAATGTACTTGTGAGAGACCTACCCGCCGAAGTGCACGCCCAGCTACAGCGGCGCGCCGAAAGCCAGGGCCAGTCGCTCCAGCAGTATCTGACTGGCGAACTGACCCGGCTTGCAGAACGGCCAACCCTGGACGAGGTGCTGGACCGAATCGAGCGACGCTCCGGCGGCACGGTTGGATTCGACCAGGCAGTATCCGACCTGACCGAGGAACGGAAGTAGTCGGTGATCGTCGCTGACGCCTCGATCGTCGCCAACGCCCTCGGCGATGACGGAGCAGACGGTGCCGCGGCACGGGCGGTGTTGCGGACCGAACGTGATCTGGCTGCACCCGACCTCGTCGATGTCGAAACTGCTTCCGTGCTGCGCAGACGGTGGCTCAACGGTGACCTGACTGCGCAGAGATTCCGAAGCGCAATCACAGATCTCGGCGATCTCGACATCATGAGACATCCCACCTTGCCGTTCATGTCACGGGCCTACGAGCTACGCGCCAATGTGACTCCTTACGATGCCGCATACATCGGACTTGCCGAAGCGCTCGATTGCGACCTGGTCACCGCGGACGCTCGCCTCGCCAAGGCTCCCGGTCCACGATGCCAGTTTCGCATCGTCCGATCCTGACCACGGCGACCAACCAACACCGCTCGATAGTGAGCACCTCCGGTCGTGCACCCGTATCGCCACGTCGAGGATCGGTCGACCAGTTGCCTGCCAGATCTCGACGAGTCTCACCCCGATCACCTGTAGACGTGCGGGATGGCGCGGTACAGCGTGACGACTCAGGTGGCGGCGCACGTCGACGCTGGCCGGCTATTCATACCCGTCGACGAGGAGCTGTGCCACGTCGCGGACGCGGACCTCGTCGCCCCTGCCGAGCTCCTTGACGCCGTCGTCGATCATCACGTAGCAGTAGGGACACGACACGGCGATCTCGGTGGCGCCGGTGGCGAGAGCCTCCTCGGCCCGCTCGATGTTGACCTTCTTGCCGGTGTGCTCCTCCATCCAGAAGCGGGCACCGCCGGCGCCGCAGCACAGACCACGGGTTCCGTGCCGGGGCATCTCCACCATGTCGACGTTGCCGGTGGCCGCCACCACCTCGCGGGGGGCGATGTAGATGTCGTTGTGCCGGCCCAGGTAGCAGGGGTCGTGGTAGGTGACCTTCTTGCGGGGCATCGCCTCGCCGGACGACGCCGCCACCCGCTTCTGTCGCAGCAGCTCGGCCAGCAGCTCGGTGTGGTGCACCACCTCGTAGTCGCCGCCCATCTGCGGGTATTCGTTGGCGAGGGTGTTGAAGCAGTGCGGGCACTGGGTGATGACCTTCTTCACGCCGAGGTCGTCGAAGGTCTCGACGTTCTGCAGGGCAAGCTGCTGCCACACGTATTCGTTACCGGCGCGGCGGGCGGGGTCGCCGTTGCAGCTCTCGCGGGGGCCGAGGATGGCGAAGTCGATGCCCGCCTCGTTCAGGAGCTTGGCGAGGGCGATGGTGACGGCCTGGTTGCGGTCGTCGAAGCTGCCGGCACATCCCACGTACCAGAGGTACTCGGCGGAGTCGACCCCGTCCTGTCCGAGGATCCGGACCGGGAAGTCGAGTTTCTTGGTCCAGTCGGCCCGCCCCTGCTGGCCCATCCCCCAGGGGTTGCCCTGGTTCTCCATCGCCATGAAGGCCTTGCCCAACTCGGTGGGGAAGTTCGATTCCATCAGCGCCAGATAGCGGCGCATGTCGAGGATCTTGTCGAGGATCTCGATGTTCACCGGGCAGATCTCATCGCAGGCCTTGCAGGAGGTGCAGCTCCACACCTCTTCCGGGGTGATCCGGTCGAGCACCCGGTCCGAGTCGATCACGATGCCGTCGGCCAGGCTCACCTGGGTGGACACCACCGGAGAACCCGACGCCGCCATCACCTCGCCGGTCTTGAGGACGATCTCGCGCGGGTCGAGCGGCTTGCCGGTGATGTTGGCGGGGCACACCGAGGTGCAGCGTCCGCAGATGGTGCAGGCGTCGGTGTCGAACAGTTGCTTCCAGGTGAACTCCGAGATCACCGATGCGCCGATCACCTCGATGTCCTCGGCCTCCATCAGGTTGGGCATGGGCTTCATGGCGCCCTTGGGCCTGTCCTTCACCGAGAGGAACATGTTGGCGGGCGAGGTCACCATGTGGCGGAGCTTGGTGGTGAGCAGCATCACCAGGAATCCGAGGAAGGCGGCGGCATGGGCCACCCAGAACACCCGGTGCCAGTCTCCTGCGGCCGCGTCCGAGAACAGGAACGACAGCGGATACCCGACGAACGACCACACCTCGAAGTCGGGCCGGCCCATCCAGGCGATGCGGGCGGCTTCGGTGAGCAGGCCGGTCACGCCGATCACGGCGAGCATGGCGAGGATCCAGCCGTCCTCGGACTTGGTCTTGGATCGCAGCCGCCACGGCTTCTGGATGTAGCGACGGACAAACGCCCAGAACAAACCACCGAGATAGACCAGGGCGGCCAGGTCGAGGATGAAGCTGTAACCCTGGTAGACGCCACCCTCCAGGAACTTGAGCGAGACTGGGAGCAGGTGGTCGATCTCGAGGGTCACGGTGCCGAGGAACAGCACCACGAACCCGACGTAGACCATCGTGTGCATCAACCCGGCCTGCTTGTCCCGCATGAGGGTCTTCATGCGCATGCCCTGTTCGAGTTGCTTGAACCGCGCTCCCCAGTCGCCGGTGCGACGCTCCCCCTGGCCCCGGCTCCAGTTCCGGGCCCGGAGCGCGAACAGGTAGAGGCTGATGCCGAGGAAAACCGCGGTGGCCACGTAGAAGGCGGCTTCCAAGGCCTCGGGGATGTTCCCGAACACCACCCGACCCACCTCTGGCTCGAAGTTCCCGGACAGCTTGCCGAGCGGCCACAGCATGAGCGTTCCCAGCGTCGCCATGACGGCGAGCCCCATCAGGGCCTGGGAGGCGGTCGGACGCCGACGCGGGCGCGGCTCCTCGTCGTGGGTGTGCTCGTGCTCATGGGTCACCGTGGCCATCGGGCGAGTGTATCCACCCCGCCACCCCGAAATTGCATACCCCACCGTCGGACTCGGGAGTGAGGTACGCAATTTCGGAGGAATCGGGAAGGGGACGCTCGACCCTGGCTCGATTCGGGGCGTGGCGAGACGCTGGACGGGTATCGAAGGAGGTATGTCAGTGCCCGAGATCACAATCCGCCAACTCGATGAACAGCCAACCGTCGTGATGCGCACCATCGTTCCGGTCGAGTCGATCCCGGCCTTCCTGGAGAAGGCCTTCACGGCCGTCGCCGAGCACATCGGCGCCCACGACGCCGACTTCGCCGGCCCGCCCTTCGCCCGGTACCTCCCAGTGAGCGACGACTTCCGGGCCTTCGAGATCGAAGCCGGGTTCCCCGTGGCCTCGGCAATCCCGGGGGAAGGCGAGATCGAGGCCTCGACGCTTCCGGGCGGGGAGGCAGCGACGGTGACCCACATCGGACCCTATGCCGGCATGCGGCCCACCTACGAGGCGATCACCGACTGGCTCGGCGCTCACCAGGCAACCCCGTCCGGGGCACCATGGGAGGTGTACCTGAGCGATCCCGTCGACGAGCCCGACCCTGCAAGCTGGCGCACCGACATCGTTCAGCCGTACCAGGAGATGGCCCACGCCCGATAACCTGAGGGTGTGACCCTCTACCAACTGCTCCTGTTCGCCCACGTCCTGGGCGTGGTGATCTGGCTCGGCGGAACGCTGGTGCTGTACCTGCTGTGGCGACGCGCCGTGAAGACCGGAGACCGGGGCGTGGTGACCACCCACGCCGACACGCTGCGCTGGTTCGAGCGCACCCTCGCCATGCCGGCGGCGATAGTGGTGCTGGCGGCCGGCGGGTGGCTCATGACCGCCGGCGACTGGCCGATGGAACAGATCTGGCTCCACGTCGGGATGGCGGCGGTGTTCGGGGCCGCCGGGGTGTCGATGGTCTGGACCGCCCGCCACCGGAGGAAGCTCACCGCCGGTGGCGAGATCAAGGGTCTCGCCTCCCGCATCGACCTGGGGATGATCGCCTCGATGCTGATCCTGCTCGTTGCCTTCTGGGCGATGATCGTCAAGCCGGGAACGTGAGTCGGAGCGAGGGGCGGGGGGCCGGAACGGTCAACAGGTCAACGAGGTCAACGAGGTCAACAGGCGACTATCCACCTTCTGCACACTGAGGTCGCGCGGACAGGGAGTAGCTTCGTCCCCCTCGAGCTTGCGAGAGGGGGAAGGGTCCGTCCGGCGCAAGCGCCGGGGCGACGAAGGAGCGGGGTAGATGCTCCTATAGATGTCTAGTGGGGTTGGGTGAGAATCCTGTAGACGTCTCGAGCGACGTAGCGTTTGAGGCAGCGGATGATTTCGCGTTTGGTTTTGCCTTCGGCGA
>JBHJOH010000128.1:0-6100 GCA_050329955.1 Acidimicrobiia bacterium
CTGACATTGGTCCCGAAGGCCTATCTGGTCGAACGGCAGTGCGCCGTCGAACCATTGCGGATGTCCGAGGCATGTCGGGCCGCCCGGGTTGTCATCGACTGCTGACTCGACACCCTGGCCTCCAGGACCCTTCGATTATGGGTAGGGGCGGCCGAGGCTTTGCGAGCCCGCCCAAACCCAAGGAATGAACCCGTCCGGTCCGTGCCGTCGCGACCTCGGACGCGATGCTTCATGCCCTCACAGTCGGTCACCGGCGCCAAGCAGGGCAAGAACCGGCTGCACCTCGACTTCCGCCCCGACGACCAGGCCGGTGAGGTCGAGCGCCTGATCACACTCGGAGCCACCCGGGTCGACGTCGGGCAGCGAGACGTTCCCTGGGTGTGCTGGCCGATCCGGAGGGCAACGAGTTCTGCGTCCTCGGAGAGGGAACACTCGCCGCGATCGGCGACTGGGGACCGGCCGAGGATTGGTCGGACTGGGCAGAAACACCCCCCTGAGGTGAGGTTCGCGTCCGGAGCGGCGGACCAGTTCTCGTCGTTCCTATGCGGGCGGAGCCCCGACTCCCCTGAAGTAGACGTCGGTCTGTCGGTGCGGTTGGAAGCCAACGCTGCGGTAGAGGTGACCCGAAGCCGGGTTGTCGGGGTGGTACGCGATCGAGATACGCTCGGCGCCGACCTCGGCGAGCAGGTCCACGCCGGCGGTGAGGAGGTGCCGGGCGAGGCCGCGGCGCTGGTGGTCGTCGAGGGTGCGCATGGGCTCGACCACACCGGTGGCCGTGACGGGGTCGTGCCAGAACAGCCCGTAGGCGGCGACCTCGTCGCTCTCGTCGAGGATCAGCAGGTCGAGATCCGAGCGGTACAGGGACGTTTGCTGGAGCCGCTGCTCGACGTCGGGTCGTCGCGGATGGGCCATGTGGTGGGGACGGTCGATCGTGTCGCTCCGGCTGACGAGCCGGTAGCCGTCGGGCAATGCGCTGATCCCGGGTCGGGAGTCGGCATTCATCCAGCTCTCGATCATGCCATCTCCCCTGAGCGCGAACCCGTGGCCGGACAGCACGTCGACCATCACGTCGTCGGAACGGTCCACCTCGAGCTCGACCGCTCCGATCCCGTGTTCGCCGAGATGGGCGAACCCACGCTCGACGGCGTGGGCCACCCACCCGGGATCGACATCGGGCATGATCACCACCACCAGGGTCGGATCCTCGTAGAGGGCGGAGGACCCGTCACCGAAGTCGGTGACGATGAACGCCGCCTCCGGGCGGCCGACATCGTCGAACCAGAAGAGCTGACCGAGGCCATCGGTCGAGCGCGGCACGCTCCACCACCACTGCAGTTCCGCCGCCTGATACGAACCGTGCGTGGGATGAGCGCGGCGGACTCGCTGCAGCAGCGTCGTCACCCCGTCGAGGTAGTCGAGACCGACCAGGAGTTCCTCTCGCATGGCGCGAAGCTACCGCCGGGAGGTCGCCGACCGCCAGCCATTTTGCAGCCGACCGGGACATCGCCACAATCGGACCTGTTGACCTGTTGACCTGTTGACCTGTTGACCTGTTGACCTGTTGACCATCCCATTCGACAAGGAGATGCGATCGTGACCTCTGCTCTGTCTGACCAGAATGAGCCGGCGCAGTTCGTCGACGCCAATCTCCATGGCGCACGGTTCGTCAGAAGCGACCTCTCCGGCGTGGTGATGCGTGGCGTCGACGTGCAAGGGGCCGACATCGACGCACCGTGGCTCCTCGACGGCGAGAGCTCGCTGTTCGTGAACGGTGTCGACGTCGCACCGCTCGTCGAAGCCGAACTCAACCGCCGATTCCCGGGGCGCGGCGACAAGCGAGCCGAAGACGTCGAGGGCCTTCGTTCCGCCTGGGCGGCGCTCGAACGAACCTGGGCTGCCACACTCGAACGGGTGGCAGCAACGCCCGCAGGCACGGTCGATGTCTCGGTCGACGGCGAGTGGTCGTTCGCCCAGACCCTCCGACACCTGATCATGGCCACCGACACCTGGCTGCGCCGAGCCATCCTCGAGATCGATCAGCCGTTCCACCCGATCGGCCAGCCGAACGTGGAGTACGAGGCAGACGGCAACGACCCGTCGGCGTTCTCGACGGACACCCCGTCGTACGCCGAAGTACTGGCGGTCCGGGAGGAACGGATGTCGATGGTGCGTGACTTCCTCGCTGCGACAACACCGGACGACCTCGGTGCGGTCCGGCGGAACCCATGGGCGCCGGAGTACCCCGAAACGGTCCGATCGTGTCTGCACACCATCCTCGAAGAGGAGTGGGAGCATCACCGCTACGCCCTGCGCGACCTCGACGCCATCGAGGCGGCCGCCAGTACGCAAGAAGTCAGTTCGAGCTGACGCCTTCCCGATCGGTATCCGGTTAACAACCGCCGCCTTGAATCAGATACCGCGCTCCTCGATGTGTGAGACTGGCGGCACGATGACCGTTGGCGCCGTTCACCACATAGAGCTTTGGGTGCCGTCGCTGGAACGCGCAGTCGAGTCGTTCGGTTGGGCTCTCGGCACCCTCGGTTACGAGGAGTTCCAGCGCTGGGAGAACGGCCGGAGCTGGCGGAACGGTGTCACCTACGTCGTCGCCGAGGAGTCACCCGCCGTCGTGGGTGGCGAACACGATCGTCGCCGACCCGGGGTCAACCATCTGGCATTCCACGCAGGATCGGTGGATGACGTCGAGCGGATCGTCGAGGAGGCGCCACATCACGGTTGGACCCTCCTGTTCTCCGATCGACACCCCCACGCAGGTGGACCAGATCACTACGCCGCATTCCTTGAGAACGAGGACGGGTTCGAGATCGAACTGGTGGCCGATCGGTCCCGGCCCCGACCGAATGTCCCTGGTGACGAATCGAAGTCGTGATATCATTCTTGTCATGACCGATATCCTCATACGGGATGTCCCCGACGAGGTCGTGGCGGCACTCGACGCCAACGCCCAGCGGGCCGGCCTCACCCGCGCCGAGTACCTGCGGCGGGTGCTCGCCGACCAGCAAGGTCCCGCCGTGACCCGTGAGCACCTCGAGCGCTTCGCCGCACGCACCGCCGATCTGGACGATCCACAGGTGATGGCAGCTGCATGGCGGTGATCGGCTGGCTCATCGACAAGTCGGCACTCAACCGCCTCGACGCTGCCGGCGACGACTGGCTGCTCCGCATTCAGCGTGGTCTGGTCAGGATTACCACCGTGACACTGCTCGAGATCGGCTTCTCCACCCGCAACGGCGACGATCACCGCGGCACGCTCAGCGAACCACCGGTGTCGTTGATGCCGGTCGAACACATCACACCGGGGATCGAAGCCCGCGCCATCGAGATCCAGATGTTGCTGGCAGATCGTGGCGAGCACCGCGCTCCGTCGATCCCCGATCTGCTCATCGCGGCGACGGCCGAGCACGCCCGGCTGACCGTGCTCCATGTCGACAAGGACTTCGACGTGATCGCCACCATCACCGGTCAGCCCATCGAGCGCCTGATCGTTTAGGAGTCCGGTCACTCGCTTCGTGTCACCCGCCTGCCATCGCCCCGACTATCAGATAGGGCTCGCGGCCTCGCACCACGGCGTCGGGCAACGGCTCATCCGGGTCCTCGTTCGACAGGTCCTCCTCGCAGGCGAAGAACCGCACGAACGGGCGTCGACGATCGGTGGACCGGTCGCGGATGGTGCCGCCCAGCATCGGATAGGCCGTCTCGATGGCGTCGATCACGGCACGCTGGGTCACCGGCTCTGCGACGTCGAGTTCGATCTCGGCGCCGACCCCGGCCAGGGTGCGGAGGTGCTGGGGAAGCCTGACCCGGATCACGGCAGCGTCTGCACCTCGACCGAGTACACAGCCGGGAGATCGTGGACGATCGGCATCCAGCTGTCACCAGAGTCGGCCGAGGCGTACACCTGACCACCTGTCGTCCCGAAGTAGACACCGCATTCGTCGAGGCGGTCGACGGCCATGGCATCGCGCAGCACGTCCACGTAGCAGTTCTCCTGTGGCAGTCCCTTGGTCAAGGGCTCCCACTCGTTGCCGCCGGCCGTGCTGCGGTACACCCGCAGCTTGCCCTCGGGCGGGAAGTGCTCGGAGTCGCTGGTGATGGGCACCACGTACACCGTCTCGGGGTCGTGGGCGTGCACGTCGACGGCGAACCCGAAGTCGCTGGGCAGGTCGCCGCTGATCTCGTACCAGTTGTCTCCGGCATCGTCGGTGCGCATCACGTCCCAGTGCTTCTGCATGAAGATGGTGTCGGGCCTCGACGGATGCATGGCGAGGCGGTGCACGCAGTGACCGGTCTCGGCGTCTGGATCGGGCAGCTCCCATGGAGAAACCAACCCCTGATTGGTTGCGGTCCAGCTCTCGCCACCGTCGTCGGTGCGAAACACCCCGGCGGCCGAGATGGCGATGTGCATCCTCTCGGGGCGGTTGGGGTCGATGACGATCGTGTGGAGCCCCAGACCTCCCGCTCCCGGCTGCCAGCTCGGCGCCGATCGATGTTTGCGGACCCCGGTGAGCTCGGCCCAGGTCATCCCACCGTCGGTCGACTTGAACAGGGCGGCGTCCTCGATGCCGGCGTAGACCGTGTCGGCGTCGACCGGCGACGGTTCCAGGTGCCACACGCGGGTGAACGAAAAGGGACGGGGTGTGCCGTCGAACCACAGGTGCTCGCCGGGATCGCCGTCATAGGCGAATTCGTTCCCGACGGGGTTCCAGGTGTGGCCACCGTCATCGGAACGCTGGATCACCTGGCCGAACCAGCCGCCCGACTGGGACGCATAGAGGCGGTTGGGGTCGACCGGTGACCCGGTGACGTGGTACATCTCCCAACCCCCGAACAGGGGCCCTTCCACCTTCCAAGCCTTGCGGCGCTCATCCGCCGTAAGTACGAAGGCACCCTTCTTGGTGCCGACCAAGACCCGCACGCCTGCCATCGCTGTCCTCCTCGGTTCGAAATCGAACCTAGTCCATCGAGGGACACTACGTCGCCGCCGGACCGCCAACACCGAGCCCACCCCGAGTCGTCGCGGTGATCGGTTTCGGCAGTCCGACCTACCCGGCGTGCAGCCGGATCTGCGAGTGCCCGTCCACGAACTCGGCGTCGAACCACTCCCGGGCCGCCCAGTCGACCGGCATGGCTTCGGTGTAGATGAACCCGCCACAGCTGTCGCAACAGGTGTTGGCGCCGTCGATGGACGCCACTCGCACGGCGAGAACCCCGGCTTCGGCGGAGTCCGGTGCCAGCGCCGGCGGCGGGGTCTCGGACTGCGCCAGACGAACCGCCTCCGCCAGGTCGGCGCCGAAACGGGCGTTGGCCGCGTGGCCATGCCCGAGACACACCATGACGAACTCGAGATTCTGGCGTGCGATGTCATCGTTCGGATCCGGCTCCGGCTGCACGTAGGCGGCACCTCCGCGCAGGCTTGCCACCCTGGAAGCGAGATCCGAGTAGACGGTCAGCACCGCTGTCTCCAGATCGATGCTCGACCCGGCCGGGATGAGCCAGCCGAGGTTGCCGATCTCCAGGCCCATGACCACCTCTTTGGCCTCGGCGGGCCAGGGTCGCCATCGTACGTGAAGTCGTTGCCGACCGGGTTCCGGGTCTGGCCGCCGTCGTCGGAGCGTTGGATCACCTGCCCGAACCAACCACAGCCGGTTCCGCCGCAACCGGGCACCGGAACCGTCTGGCTCGACGTGAAGGGCCGACGAAGGAGCGGGGGAGGGAACAGTTTTGTCCCCTCGAGCTTGCGAGAGGGGGAAGGGTCCGTCCGGCACAAGAGCCCTGCCCGCCCCGGCCAGGCAACACCCCACATGATCGCATCCAGGGGCACTGAACAAGGTGAGGGGCCCATCCCTCGCGAGGCTGATGACGCGTTCCGAACGCGTATGGATGTGGTCGCGTGGGCTCTCGACCCCCCTACCCCGCTCGTTCCTCGCGGGGGGCCCCTTCCCCCACTGCGCTGCGTGGGGGACAAAGCTGGTGGTCGCGTGTGTGTTCTATCCGTTTTGTCCCCCTCGAGCTTGCGAGAGGGGGAAGGGGTCCCCGCTTGCGGGGTAGGGGGGGGCCTATCCCACGCGAGCATGATCACGCA
>JBHJOH010000129.1:0-7058 GCA_050329955.1 Acidimicrobiia bacterium
GAGGGCTACACCGCGGTCCTGTGGATCGCGGTGGCCGGAGCCTTCGTCACCGCCTTCTACATGACCCGGGCGATCTCGCTCACCTTCTTCGGCACCTACAAGGGCCACGGCCACCCCCACGAGTCGCCCACCATCATGACCGGGCCCCTCTGGGTGCTGGCCGTGCCATCGCTGCTGGCCGGATTCCTCAACGTGCCGGGCCTCAAGCTCGGGTCCCTCAACAACTTCACGACCTGGGTGGCCGCCCGCGAAGTAGCTATGAACGATTACCACCCGGAGTCTCCGAACTGGACCCTGGCGGCGATCGGACTTGGCGCGGCCGCGCTCGGCATCGCGCTCGGCTGGATGCTGTTCAGCCGTGACGCCGACACCCAGGAGGCACGCGACCGCCTCGAGATCCCCGTGCTCTACCCCCTCCTCCGCGCCAGGTACTACATGGATCACGTGGCGTGGGGAATGGTCGGTTTCACGATGGGACCGGCGGCTCGGGCGGTGAACTGGTTCAACACCTACATCATCGACGGGATCATCAACGGGATCGCAGCCTCCGTCATGGCGCTCGGTCGGTTCGTCTACGGCGGGCTCGATCAGCGCGGCATCGACGGCTTCTACAACGGTATCGCGATGGCATCCGATGCCGCCGGCACCGGGATGAGAAGGCTTCAGACAGGACGCGTGCAGCAGTACGCAACCGGCTTCATGGTCGGTGCACTCGTCCTGGTCGTCACCGTGGCGATTTTCCGATAAAGCATTTTCGAGAGAGATCGAAGGAGAGAGGCGAACGATGGACTGGTTCGAGAACGGCTGGGGACTCAGCCTGATCGTCTTCCTCCCGTTGATGGGAGCGTTGGTGGCGCTGGTCATCCCCAAGAATCGGGAATCGACGGTCAAACAGTGGTCGATGCTGGTGGCAGTGGTGACCTTCCTGCTGTCGCTGGTTGTCGCCTTCAACTTCGATGGCGGATCGGCCGCCGTGTACCAGTTCGACGCCAGCGTCCCCTGGATCTCGGCGATCGGAGCCAACTACCACGTCGGTGTCGACGGGATCAGCCTTCCGCTGCTCGTGTTGTCGACGTTCATCATGGTGCTGGCGATGATCTACTCCTGGGATCACTGGGAGGAGCCGCACAACCCGAAGGCCTTCCTCATCCTGATGCTGATCCTCGGCACCGGCATGAACGGCACCTTCGTGGCACTCGACCTGGTGCTGTTCTTCGTGTTCTTCGAGGTCGTGCTGCTGCCGATGTACTTCATGATCGGTGTCTGGGGTGACAAGTCGATGCGACAGGTCCCTGGGTACGGCAAGGAGATCCCGACGCGCCTGTACGCCTCGATCAAGTTCTTCCTGTTCACACTGTTCGGGTCGGCGTTCATGTTGCTGGGCTTCCTCGCCATCTTCTTCAAGTCCGGCGAGTTCGGTGCCCGCACCTTCGACATCCCGACCTTGGCCGCCTACGGTGCCGCCGGCGACTTCGCATCGTGGGGCCTCGCCTCGCTGGTCTTCGGTGCCATGTTCCTCGGGTTCGCCGTGAAGGTGCCGATGTGGCCGTTCCACACCTGGCTGCCGGACGCTCACACGGCGGCGCCCACCGTGGGGTCGGTGCTGCTGGCAGCGATTCTCCTGAAGCTCGGCTCGTACGGCTTCATCCGGATCGCCATCCCCATCCTCCCCGAAGCAGCCAAGGACTGGGCACCCGCCATCGCAGTCCTCAGCGTTATCGGCATCATCTACGGCTCGCTCGCCTGTCTTGCACAGACCGACGTCAAGCGTCTCATTGCATTCTCGTCGGTGGGACACATGGGCTTCGTGATGCTCGGCATCGCATCGCTGACCGATGTCGGCATCAACGCCGCCATCATCGGCATGGTCGCCCACGGTCTCATCACCGGCCTCCTGTTCTTCCTGGCCGGCTCGATGCACCACCGCTACCACACCCGTGACATGGCCCGTCTCGGTGGCAACCTCAAGCTAATGCCCAAGATCGGTGCGATCTTCAGCTTCACCGCCATGGCCTCACTCGGTCTGCCCGGCCTGGCCGGCTTCTGGGGAGAGTTCATGGCTCTGCTGGGTGCGTTCAACCCGCTCGACGGACTGTCGGTCGGCTTGTTCCGCACTGCGATGGTGATCGGAGCCGTTGGAACGGTGCTGACGGCCGGTTACATGCTGTTCATGCTGCAGAAGGTGAACCTGGGCGAGCCCAACGAGGAGTGGGTCGGCCACGAGCTGCACGATGCCGACCGCTACGAGATGGCCGCCTGGGTCCCTCTGATCGTCCTCATCCTGGTTCTGGGCTTCTACCCGAAGGTGATCTTCGCCTCGACCAACGATGCCGTCATCAATCTGATCGAGACGTCGTACTCCGAAGAGACCACCGCCTCCCTCACCGTGACCGGAAGTTGACCGGATGAGCTGGGAGATCGACTACCTGGCGCTGCTGCCCGAGATCGGGATCATCGTGACGATCCTGGTGGTGCTGGCGCTCGACCTGTTCCTTCCGAGGCCGCTCAAGTATTGGACGGCAACGGTTGCAGTGCTCGGGGTCACACTCTCGGCCATCCCCCTCATCCTCCTGTGGGCGTCGGAACCGCGGATCCCGATGTTCGACGGCTCCTATGTGGTCGACGACTTTGCCATCGTGCTCAAGGGCCTGTTCCTGGTTGCCGGCTACATCACCCTGTTGATGTCGGTCGCCCACATCGAATCGGACCGGTACTACCAGGGCGAGTACTACGTGCTGCTCCTGGCGAGCCTCCTGGGTTCGATGGTGATGGCGTCGAGCCGAGACCTCGTCGTTCTGTTCATCGGCCTCGAGCTCACCACCAGTCCGCTCTTCATGTTGGCCGGCTGGCGCAAGGGTGACCTCAAGTCGAACGAGGCCTCCCTCAAGTACTTCATCCTGGGCGTGCTGTCGACGGCGATCCTGTTGTGGGGCATGTCGATGCTCTTCGGGCTCACCGGTGCCGTCCAGTTCAACGAGATCTCGGCAGCGGTCGACGCCATCATGACCGACCAACCCCACATGCAGCCGCTGCTCGGTCTGGCGGTGATGTTCATGCTGGTGGGGTTCGGCTTCAAGGTGTCGGCCGTGCCGTTCCACTTCTGGGCTCCGGATACCTACGAGGGTGCCCCCACCCCGGTGGCCGCCTACCTGTCGGTCAGCTCCAAGGCGGCCGGATTCGTCGGACTGTTCGTCATCCTCTACGTCGCCCTCCCCGGGGCTGCCACCTATTGGGGTCCGGCACTGTGGGCGATGGCGGCCCTGTCGATGACCGTCGCCAACCTCGCCGCCCTGCGTCAGACCAACATCGTTCGGCTGCTGGCGTACTCGTCGATCGCCCAGGCCGGCTTCATGCTGGTGCCGTTTGCCGCTGCGGCCGTCAACGGGCGTGAGAACCTGGGTGCCGGGCTCGAAGCCACCGTCGTCTACCTGGTGATCTATGCCCTGATGAACCTGGGTGCCTTCACCGTGGTGATGGTGGCATCGAAGCGCACCGGAACCGGCGACTTGGCCGGTTGGGCCGGCCTCGGCAGGCGTGATCCCCGTCTGGGCATCCTGGCCGCCATCTTCTTCTTCTCGTTGGCGGGTATCCCGCCGCTGGCAGGTTGGTGGGCCAAGTTCGTGATGTTCCAGTCCGCCATCGACGCTGGTGGCCTGGCGGGAGGCATCCTGGCGGTCATCGCCGCCCTCAACGCCGTGATCGCCTTCTACTACTACGCCAGGGTTGTCAAGACCATGTGGTTCGACTCGGCGCCGGAAGGGGCCGAAGTGTTCGATGATGCCCCGGTCGGCTCACTGGTGTGGGTGTTAACGGTGGCCGCCATCGCCACGTTCGTGCTCGGTCTGCTCCCCGACATATCGAACTTCTTCGGTCGGGCGACACAGGTGCTGATCCAAGCCGGCGGCGGATAGGTTTTGCTCGCCGCTCAGGACCTGGTCTCGGCCTGGCTTCGTCTCGTCGCCCTCCATTCGTGCTCGAGCAACGAGTAGAGCGTGTGGTCCACCCAGCGACCTCTGATCAGCAGCTCCTCCCGGAGGACACCCTCGCGGGCGAAGCCGAGTTTCTCCGCGACGCGCTCGCTGGGGCGGTTGCCGACCGCGATACGCAGATTGATCTTGTGGAATCCAAGCCGTTCGAACCCGAGCGTGATCATGCGGGCGGTGGTCTCGGTGGCGATGCCGATCCCGGCGCGGTCGGAGCGGACCCAGTAGCCGATCTCACCGGAACGACCCATCCGGGACACCTGCCAGACGGAGATGTTCCCGAGGTGACCATCGGAGTCGTCGATCGCCCGAATCGCGTAGTCGAATGCCCGGCCATCCTTCCAGGACTGCGTCGAATCCCGCACGTAGGCGGCGGCGTCGTCGCGGTTGTAGCCCATGTGTGCCCACGGAAGCCACAGCTGGAGCTCCGGCAACGAACCGCGCACCGAGGCCGCCAAGGTATCGGTGTCACGCCGCGAGAACCTCCGCAGTTCGAAGCGCTCGGTGGTGAGGCGTTCGGGAACCATCGCACGCAGAATATCGGCATCGGAGACACCACGTACCATGCACAGGATGTGGGATCTCCTCGTCTACGGCCCTGAACCGCCGCCAGCGGCAGACAAGCCGATGGCGGCAGTACTGGCCCCCATCTACCATGACGAGGACGGGGTGCTCCGGATCGTGTTCACGAAACGGCCCATGACGATGCCGACCCATGCTGGCCACTTGTCCTTTCCGGGTGGGCGCCCCCACCCCGGCGACGCCGGCCCGGTGGGCACCGCTCTCCGGGAGGCACACGAGGAGGTGGGAATCGAACCCGCCTCGGTGGAAGTGCTTGGCTTCCTCCCGCCGGTCGACACCGTTCAGTTCTCGCTGCTGGTGGTCCCGGTGGTCGGGCGTCTTCCCGTGGCGCCATTGCTGGTGCCCTCCGCACGGGAGGTCGACAGGATCCTGACGCCTCCCCTGGAGGAGTTGGCCGATGACTCCCGTTGGCGGTCCGAGGACTGGCGCGGCCGCACGGTGTGGTTCTACGACATCGACGACGAGGTCCTGTGGGGGGCCACCGCCTGGATGACCCGGCATCTTCTCGGCCTCCCCGTCTGAGGGCTTAGTCCCGGCCTGACGTTTTGCTCAACCGCTCCGGCCGATCGTGTCGATTCGCTCCCGTGGGTTCAGACGGCACCGCTCTCGAGAGGCCGGCCATCCCCATCGGCACGGCCATGACCTCGCGATTTCGATGGTGCGGTACGGCCTCACCGACCAGATTCAGCCGATCCGACTGTTTGCGCTCACGTCGATCTTCTGATCGGTGTTCGGCCAGGGCCGGCTGTGACTCGTTTCGCGGGTCGTGGCTGGGTGGGGCTGAACTGGACGATCATCCATCCGGCTTGGGCGTCTCCGATCCGCTGGGTGTCCGGCAGGTCATCGCAACCTGGTCTCCAATGTGCTCCGTCATGGCGGCGGTCGGGTCGAGGTTCGAAGCTCCGAGCTGGGGGACATGCACCGTGGGCTTGGAACTCGCAGTCGCCCCGCCGTCTGGCCCGTCTCATGGGAGGAGGCATCGTCTACGCCCGTCCGAACGGGTGGATCAGGTTCGTGCTCACCCTGCCGGAGGCGTGGTCGACGGCGCCCGGAACCGGCGCCGAGTCAGGCACCCGTCCGAAGCAATCCGACCAGGATTCCGTCGACCAGCGCCTCCCAGGATGCCTCGATGATGTTCTCGTGGACACCAATGGTGCCCCAGGACCCCTGGGAGTCGGAGGTCTCGATCAGGACCCTGACCTTGGCGGCGGTGCCGTCGGCGGAGTCGAGGACCCTGACCCGGAAGTCGGTGAGCCGCAGCTCGGTGACCTTCGGATAGTGCGGGAGTAGCGCCGCCCGGAGCGCACGATCCAGGGCGTTGACCGGACCATCACCTTCCCCGGTGGTCACCATCCGCTCTCCGGCCACCACCACCTTCACGGTCGCCTCCGCCACCACCGCCTCGTCGGCCCGTCGCTCGATGAAGGCCCGGAACGACTCCAGCTGGAAGTACCCCTGCTCCCAACCCGTGGCGCGACGGACGAGCAGCTCGAAGGAGCCGTCGGCGGCTTCGAAGTGGTACCCGTTGTGCTCCAGCTCCTTGACCCGCTCCAGGACGGTCCGGGCGAGGTCGTCGTCGATCGCCATCCCCAGCTCGGTGGCCTTGTTGATGATCGAGGCCCGTCCGGCCTGTTCGGAAACCACCATCCGGGTGCGGTTGCCGACCAGGCTGGGGGAGGCATGCTCGTAGGCGTCGGGACGGCGGGCGAGCGCCGAGGTGTGCAAACCGGCTTTGTGCGTGAAGGCGGACGCCCCCACGTACGGGCGATGCGGGTCGAGGGTGATGTTCACCACCTCGGCCACGTGGTGGCTGATCGGCGAGAGCATGGCCAGCTGCTCTTCGGACACCACCGGGATCCCCATCTTGATGGTGAGGTCGGGGATGATCGAGCATAGATCGGCGTTGCCGGTGCGTTCGCCGTAGCCGTTGACGCAGCCCTGGATCTGGCGGGCGCCCGCCTGCGCCGAAGCCAGGGATGAGGCCACCGCCGTTCCCGCATCATTGTGGAAGTGCACCCCGAGTTGGGCCCCGGGAATGGCGGCGTGGACGCGGTCGATCACCGAGGTGACGACATGGGGCAGGGTCCCGCCGTTGGTGTCACACAGCACGAGTCGCTCGGCCCCGGCCTCGTGGGCGGCTTTCAGCACTGCCAGCGCAAAGGCCGGGTCGCCGGCGAAGCCATCGAAGAAGTGCTCGGCGTCGAAGAACACCCGACGATCGTGCCGCTTCAGGTACTCGATCGACTCGGCCACCATCGCCACACCCTCGTCGAGGTCGGTACGGAGCGCTTCACGGACGTGGTAGTCCCACGCCTTGCCGACGATGCAGATCACCTCGGTCTCGGCGGCGAGCAGCGCGTCGAGCTGGGGATCCTCGGTCACCGAGACCCGGGGCCGCCGGGTGGAACCGAACGCCGACAGCGTGGCGTTCTTGAAGTCGATCTCGGTGCGGGCCAGTTTGAAGAACTCGTCGTCCTTGGGCAGCGCCCCCGG
>JBHJOH010000130.1:0-20410 GCA_050329955.1 Acidimicrobiia bacterium
TGCGGGAGGCGGCCGCCGTGCTCGGCGCCCCGCCGCGCCGGGTGTGGCGCGAGGTCGACCTGCCCATCGTCGCCCGGGCGCTGGCGGTTGGAGCGGGCTTCGCCGCCTCGGTGTCGCTCGGCGAGTTCGGGGCAACCAGCTTCATCGTCCGCCCCGACACCCTCACCATCCCCACCATGATCTTCCGGCTGCTGGGTCGGCCCGGGGCGGTCACCTATGCGGGGGCGATGGCGGCGGCGGTGGTGCTCATGGTCACCACCACGCTGCTCATCCTGGCGGTGGACCGCCTCCGCTCGAGCGACGTCGGGACCTTCTGATGGCAACGGCACTGGAGGTGAGGGGTGTTCGCAAGCGGTTCGGGTCGACCGTCGCCCTCGATGGCGTCGACCTGGAGGTCGCCCGGGGCGAGGTGGTAGCCATCCTCGGTCCGTCCGGGTGCGGCAAATCGACCCTGCTCAGGGTGGTGTCGGGTCTCGAGACCCCCGACGAGGGCCGGGTCCGTTGGGACGGGGAGGATGTCACCGATGTCCCCGTCCATCTTCGCCGGTTCGGGCTCATGTTCCAGGGCTACGCCCTGTTCCCCCACAAGTCGGTGGGGGCCAATGTCGGATTCGGCCTCCGCATGCAGGGGATGGCCCCCGACGACGTGCAGCGTCGCACCCGGGAGGCGCTCGACTGGGTCGGCCTGGCCGACTTCGCCGATCGCCCCATCGAGGGCCTCTCCGGCGGCGAACAGCAGCGGGTCGCCCTGGCCCGCACCCTCGCCCCCGAACCCGGGCTGGTGATGCTCGACGAGCCGCTCGGTGCCCTCGACCGCCGCCTGCGTGAACGCCTGGTCGACGAAGTCGGCGACCTGCTCAGGGAGCGGATGGCGACCGCCCTCTACGTGACCCACGACCACGACGAAGCCGAAACCGTCTCCGACCGGGTGGCCATCATGCGCGCCGGACGAGTGGTGCAGACCGGGACGCTCGATGAGATCAGAGACGCTCCGGCGGATGAGTGGGTTGGCGAGTTCGTCGGTTGAACGCAGAACGCAGAACGCAGAACGCAGAACGCCCAGAAACGCGGAGGCTCCGGAACCGCGAAGTCCCGGAGCCTCCTTCGCCTGTTTCAGGCGTTCTGCGTTCGGCGTTCTGCGTTCTGCTTCCAGTTCATCCGATCACATTGAACGTCGAAAACAGCTGGTCGAGTGCCGCCAGGTCGGCCTCGTTGACGAGCTGGACGATCATCAGGGCGGTGTAGGAGCCGTCGGCGGGGACGGCAGCCAGCACCACGATCGCCGAGGCGGTTCCGCCGCAGGCGTCCCACACCTGGTACTGGCCGGTGAACACCGGGTCGGAGTAGTCGACGATCCCCAGATCCGTGCACGATGACGCAAAGCCGCCGCCGTACTCGGTGAGGGTGGCGGGAATGTCGGCGGTGGGGCCGAGCTTCACGAACACCATCCCCGAGGTCTCGAAGTTGTTGATGAACCCGTCGATGCTGGTGGCTGCCGCAATGTACGGGGTCTGCGAGCCATCGTCGTTGACGATCGGGGTGGGGTCGATGTCGGCCCATTCAACCGGAACGTCCACGATGATCGACCCGGTTTCGTCGGTCAGCGACTGGTACCCGGAGTAGGTGGCGGGACCCCCCGCGTCGACGTTGACGTCGTCCTGGATCTCCTCGGCGAAGCTGAAGGCGAGCTCGATCGGCTGAGTGCCGTTGATCTCGCCGCGCAGCACCTCGGAGGTGTCGAAGCGGAGGACGTCCACCGCGATCGGATTGGATCCGGCGGTGCGGATCACGTCGCAGTAGTCCTTGAAGGTCCCGTCGGTTCCGATCGGCAGCCCGTTCATGGCGGTGACGATGTCACCGGGGAGGATCTTGGCGGTGGCGGCGGCCGACCCTGCGGTCACGCCCGCCACCCATACGCCGGAGATCCCGGCGGCCTCGTCGAACACGGCCCAGCCGTTGATCCCGAGCGACTCGAAGTCGCCGTCGGCCAGCTTGTCGACCACCGGTTGTGCCAGAGGTGAGGCGATACCGTAGAACTGGGCGGTGGTGGTGGCGACGGCGCCACCGGCGTAGTTCACGGCCAACACCTTGCCGTCGACCGACACCAGCGGTCCACCGGAGTTTCCGGGCTGGATGTTGGCGTCGTGCTCGATGGTGTGGTCGATCGAGGAGGTGCCGGTGAGGTCACCACCGGCGCGAGCCTTGGAAACGATGCCACTGGTGAGCGTGAACTCGGGGTCGCCCAGTGGGAACCCGGCCGCATACACCTCGACCCCCGGAGTGATCTCGCCGTCGAACCATTCGAGATACGGCAATGGCTCGGACTCACTGATGTCGATCAGGGCCAGGTCGTTGCATTCCGACACGCCGACGATGGTGGCGTTGTAGCTCTTCGAGGAGTCTCCACCGATGTAGACCTCGAGGGTGGCGGCGCCGGCCACCACGTGGTTGTTGGTCACGGCCAGACCGTCGGGGCTGATGATGAATCCGCTCCCGGCACCCGACCCGTCACTGAAGCCCACCTCGGGATCTCGGAACGTGCCCTGGGCGACGATCTGGATCACCGCCGGTTGAACGTCCTGGAAACTCGAGATGCCGCCAGTGGCGACGGTGGTCTCCACCACCGAACCCACCGTGGTCTCGCTCGTTGCACTGGTGGACTCGGTCGAGGCGGACGTTGTGTCGACCGTCTCCCCTCCGCCCCCGCACGCCGCCACGATCAGCGACAAGGTCGCTACTGCGACCGTTCTCCGAACACCCTTACCCATCATCAGACGCATCCTCTCAAAACTGGGTGAACCCTCCCTACGGGGTATCGACACGGATCGGGCCGGGTTGATACCTGTGTGCAGGTTTTCGTGCCCGATCAGACAGGCCGCGATTCTCACCTCGCTTTCAGATCGTGGCAATACGCTGTCCTCGATGCCAATCGGGAAACTGCTCATTGTCGAGGACGACCGGGGGGTACGGGAGTCGCTGGCGCGTGCCCTCCAGTACGAGGGCTATGAGGTCGGGGTGGCCGCCGACGGGTTCGCAGCCCTCGTGACGATCCGGGCCGAGGATCACGACGCCATCATTCTGGACGTGATGATGCCGGGGCTGGACGGGCTCGAGGTGGCCCGCAAGGTTCGCGGGGAGGGTCGAACGACACCGATCCTGATGTTGACCGCCCGCCACGAGGTTTCGGACCGGGTGTCGGGCCTGGATGCCGGTGCCGACGACTACCTGGTGAAGCCCTTCGCCCTCGACGAACTGCTCGCCCGCCTCCGGGCCCTGTTGCGGCGGAGCGGGGTCAGTGAGAGCGCCGAGACCCTTCACGTGGCCGACCTGGTCCTCGACCCCTCCGCACGAACCGTGTGGCGGGACAAGCGGCGGATCGAGCTGACCAAGACCGAGTTCGATCTCCTGGAACTGCTCGTGTACAACGCCGGCATCGTACTGACGCGCGAGGTCATCTTCGAGCGGATCTGGGGCTACGACTTCGAGACCTCGTCGAACTCACTGGACGTCTACATCGGCTACCTCCGACGGAAGTTGGAGGCCGAGGGTGAGCCCCGCCTGGTCCACACCGTGCGCGGCGTTGGCTACGTCGCACGGGAAGGGCGCTGAGATGAGCCTGCGCTCGCGCTGGGCGCTCACGCTGGCGCTGGTGGCTGCCGTGGCGATCGGCCTGGCGGTGGCCGCCTCGCTGGTGTTCACCGAGAATCAGCTGCGCCGCGAGATCGACCAGGACCTGCTCGCCCGCGCCGAGAACATCCCCGAGGACCTGCGCGATCTGCTCAGGCAGAACTCCGGGCGCTTCGGAGACCGCGGAGGCAGATCGGTCCGACTCGACGCCATCGTCCAGATCCTCACCCCCGACGGCCAGATCGTCGGCTTCGAAGACACTCCACAACTGCCGGTGGGCGATCGGGATCGAGCCCTCATCGACGAGGACGGCCGCCCGGTGCTGCGGACCGTCACGGTCGACGGCACCCGCTACCGGATGATCACGGCCCACTTCGACCGGGCCCGGTTGGAGGGAGCCGTGCAGGTGGCGGTGGAGGTCTCATCGGTGGATCGTTCCATCGCCTTCCTGCGACGGCGACTGACGGTGGTCTGGATCGGCGCCAGCCTGCTGGCCGGTGCGGCCGGGTGGTGGCTGGCCCGCCGGGCGGTGGCACCGATCGAACGGCTGACGGCCACCGCCGAGCATGTTGCGGCCACCGAACAGCTCGACGTGGCTCTCGACACCACCGCCCCCGCCGAGATCGGGCGACTGGCCGGTTCATTCCAGGCGATGCTGGCGACCCTGCAGAGCTCACGCATCCAGCAGCGCCAGCTGGCCTCCGACGCCGGTCACGAACTGCGCACTCCATTGACCGCCCTTCGCACCAACCTCGAGACCCTGCGCCGCCGCGACGAAGACCTGACGGCCGAGCAGCGCCGGGAACTGGTGGATGCCGCCCTCACCGAGGTGGGGGAGCTCTCCACACTCTCCGCCGAGTTGGTGGACCTGGCCTCGGACGTGGCGAGAAGCGAAGAGATGGTGGCCGATGTCGACCTGGGCGAGTTGGTGGGCCGCGTCGCCGACCGATTCCGGCGACGAACCGAACGCCAGATCGTGGTGACAGGGGTCGGAGCCTCGCTGACGGTTCGTCCCGTCCAGATGGAACGGGCCGTGTCGAATCTGGTCGACAACGCTCTCAAATGGAGTCCGGTCGACGATGCCGTCGAGATCCTGCTCGATGGCCCATCGGTGATGGTGCGCGACCACGGCCCCGGAATTCCCGACGACGACCTGCCCCACGTCTTCGAGCGGTTCTACCGATCGGTGGAAGCCCGCACCACCCCCGGCTCAGGCCTGGGTTTGGCGATCGTGAAGCTGATCGTGGAAAGCCACGGCGGCACCGTCAGCGCAGCCAATCATCCGGAAGGCGGCGCGGTGGTGGGGTTCGTATTGCTGTCGAATGCAACGCAGAACGCACAACGCAGAACGCCGAACGCCTGAAGCGGGCGAGCAGGTGAGACGACCGCTTTCGACTCTGGCTGGTAGCTGGCAGCTGGCAGCTGGTAGCTCTCTCAATGCCTCGGGTGTTCTTTTACCGCTTTGATCGCCTCGACCACCTTGGCGGTGATCTCGGCGTGGACGGCGGGGGCTTCGATCTTGGCCGCCGTCATCGCTCGGCCGACCTCGCTCGAGGCGTAGGCGGGCTTGAGCTGAGAAAGGGCGTAGGCCGACACATCGGTGAGACACTTTTCGCACCCGCAGAACTCTGCGTCTGCGGCCGTCAACCGGTCGGCGAGCTCGAAGACGTGATCTTCGACATAGTTGTGTGGGCGCACCTGGCCTCCTGGGATCCGTACCGACCCTGTCGGCACCCTCCTGTGCACACTTGAGCGATCACACCGGACACACACCCGGTGCTGCCGCGGTGCCCCGATGAGGAGCCCGAGGTTCTAGAATCGCCCTCCAACCAGGTCCCGCGCCTCGCGGAGCACATCCTGGCCGAACTCACACTGGAGAAACCATGAAGAAGACATCTATCGCCTTGCTGGCGACGCTGGCACTCGTGCTGGCGGCGTGCGGCGGCGGAGAGGCCACGGACGACGAAGCCGCATCCGAGACCACTGTTGCCGCCGGCGGCGACTGCGCCGTCGACAGCCTGGCGCTGTTCGAGGGGGGCAAGCTGACCATCGCCACCGGCGAGCCGGTGTTCCCGCCGTGGATGATGGACGACGATCCCACCAACGGCCAGGGCTTCGAGAGCGCCGTCGCCTACGCCCTCGCCGAGCAGATGGGCTTCGCCGCCGAGGACGTGGCATGGGTGCGGACCGGGTTCGACGAGGCCATCGCCCCGGGAGAGAAGCCCTACGACTTCAACATGCAGCAGTACTCGATCACTGCCGAGCGCGACGAGATCGTCGACTTCTCACTGCCGTACTACGTGGGACAGAAGTCCCTCATACTGCTCGAGAGCAGCCCGGCGATAGGGGCCACCAGCTTCGCCGACCTGGAGGGCGCCACCTTCGGGGCCACCATCGGCACCACCGACCTCGACTACATCGAGCAGGTGTTGGGCATCACCGACGCCGCCGTCTACAACACCCAGGCCGACGTCGTGGCAGCGATGCTGGCCGGCCAGATCGACGCCACCGTCGTGAGCCTGCCGACGGCGCTCTACCTGACGGCAGTCGAAATCGAGGGCTCCACCATCGCCGGTGTCCTGCCCGGTGGCGAGAGTGGCGAGGGGATGGGCCTGCTGTTCACCGAGGGCAGCGAGCTGGTTCCCTGTGTCGACGAGGCACTCCAGGTGCTCACCGATGACGGCACCCTCGAGGCGCTGGCGGTCGAGTGGCTGCAGGGCGCCGGCGAGATCCCAACGATCACTGAATGACAGATGTGCGCTCGGAGCCGGCACCCCCGCCGGCACCACCAACGCTGAGCGCAAGAGAACGGTTCGCCCCGGTGCTGATCAGCCTGATCAGCACCGGGGTGGTCTTCGGACTGGCCGCCTGGTGGATCGGCAACTCCGAGCAATGGCCCCGGGTTCAGCGCCAGTTCTTCAGCTGGGAAGCCATCCGGGAGTCCTTTCCGTCGGTGCTCTCGGGGTTCTGGCTCAACATGCGCATCTTCCTGGTGGCCCAGGTCTTCATCCTGGTGGTGTCGCTGGTGCTGGCGGTCATGCGATCGATCCGTGGTCCGGTGGCTGCCCCCTTTCGCTTCATCGCCGTGTTGTACATAGACACCCTGCGGGGCATCCCGGCACTGCTGCTCATCCTTCTGTTCGGCTTCGGCGTACCGGCTCTGCAACTCCCCGGTTTGCCCAGCAGCGCCACATTCTGGGGCACGGTTGCGATGATCGCCGGGTACTCGGCCTACACCGCCGAGGTGTACCGGGCCGGCATGGAGGCGGTACACGACAGCCAACGCGCCGCCGCCCGCGCCCTCGGCCTCACCCAGTGGCAGACGCTGCGTCACGCCATCATTCCCCAGGCGATCCGCAACGTCCTTCCCGCCCTTCTCAACGGGGCGGTCTCACTACAGAAGGACGTCGCACTGCTAAGCGTCATCGGCGTCCGCGAAGCGGTCCGCGCCGCCCAGATATACACCGCCCGTACCTTCAACTACTCCTCGCTGATCGGCGCCGCCCTTCTCTTCCTCATCGCAAGTGTTCCCCTGGCCCGCTTCACCGACTGGTACGCACGCCGCGACCAGGAGCGACGACTGCAGAGGACGTTGTGATCTCGGACGCACCCACCGCTGCCGGGCCCAAGGTCTCCATCCAGCGGCTCACCAAGTACTTCGGCACCAACCTCGTCCTCAACCAGGTCGACCTCGATGTCGCCGAGCACCAGGTGGTCTGCCTGATCGGCGCCTCGGGCTCGGGGAAGTCCACCCTGTTGCGCTGCATCAACCGCCTGGTTCCTTACGACCACGGCCGGGTGTTGCTCGATGGCGTCGACCTGGCGAGTGAGGCGATGACCGAGAACGAACTGCGCAAGCGGATCGGGATCGTGTTCCAGGCCTACAACCTGTTCCCGCACATGACGGTACTCGACAACGTCACCCTCGCCCCGCGCAAGGTGCACGGGGTCCGCCGCGCCGAGGCCGAGAACCGCGCCCGGCACCTGCTGGACCTCTTCGAGATGGGCGCTTTCGCCGCCTCCTACCCCGACCGGCTCTCGGGTGGGCAACAGCAGCGGGTGGCGATCGTGCGGGCCATGGCCACCAACCCCGATGTTCTGCTGCTCGACGAAGTCACCGCCGCCCTCGACCCGGAGCTGATCGGTGGGGTGCTGGCGGTGATCCGGGATCTCAAGGATCAGGGCATGACCATGGTCATCGTGACCCATGAGATGGGCTTCGCCCGGGACGTCGCCGACCGGGTGTGTTTCCTCGACGAGGGACGCATCGTGGAGGAGGCGCCTCCCGCCCGGCTGTTCGCCGAGCCCCAGCATCCCCGGACCCGTCAGTTCCTGCAGCGCATCATCGAGGCCGGCCGGCTGTGACAGCCTGGTCGCAGACGGCCATGCCCGTGCTGAACGGGCAGGTGGCGCCGATGTTGGGACACGCCGCCGTGGGTGGCCTGCGGGTAGCCCTGTCGGACCCGGGCGTGGTGGGCGCCGACGTCCTCGCCGAAGCTCTCGGTACCGCCGGAGTTCGGGTCGTTGCGACCGAGGCGAGTCCCGAGATGATGATCGAGACGGGGCCGTCGTTCCCAGATCCCGCCTCTCCCGTGAGCGGGGTGGTGTCCACCTCCGCTGGCACCGCCGAGCGACTCCAGTCGGGCGGCGTTTCGTTCCCGGTGATCGCCTGTCACACCGCCCACTGCGTACGTCTTGCCGACCGCGAACGCGGTCGTCGCATCGTCCAGGCCTCCGCCCGGCTCACCAACAAGCGCATCGCCGGCTCGCTGATCATGGTGACCGGATACGGGGATACCGCCCGGGCGGTGGCGGCGACGGCCCGCGCACTCGGGGCCACTGTCGCAGTGATCGAGTCGGACCCGGTGGCCGCCCTGACCGCCCGTTTCGACGGTCACAACCTGACCGACCACCCGTCCGGCACGGTGATGGTGGTGGACGGATGCCCTGCTCCACCCCTCGACGACCTCCCCGACGGCGCCATCGTGGTCACGCCGGGTTCGCCCGCTCCCGCAGACGGAACCGAGGTCCGGCCCGGGGTGTGGTCGATCCGTTCCGGAGCGGTCCACGTGGTGGTGCCGCTCGTCGAGCGATCGCTCGACGAAGCCGATCTGGTCCTGTCGGTTGCCGCCCTGGCTCTCGCCCGACTGGCATCGACTCCCCACGCTCCCGGGATCACAACCCTGCCCGCCGACATCGACACCGAGGTCGCCCGCTTCGCGCTGGGGGCGCTCAGGTGAACGGCCGGACCATGATCGACTTCGCGGCGGCGTCGATGCCCGCCCTGCGGGCGGCCACCGACCGGGTCAGGGACGACGGCCGCCTGGCAGGACTGCGCATCGGCGTGGCCCTCACCCTCGAACCGAAGACCGCCTGCCTGGTCGAGGCGATCGCCTCGCTCGGGGCCGAGGTGGCGGTGCTCGGCTCTTCGAACTCCACCAAACAGGCGGTGGCCGAGGCACTCCGCCATCAGGGCGTCGCCGTGTTCGCCGAGGCGGGAGCCTCTCCCGAACGGGTGCTCGAGCTCAAGCACGCCTACATCGACACCCACCCCCACCTGATCGCCGACGACGGCGCCGGCACCATCCGCCGGATTCACACCGAACGAACCGACGCCCTCGAGCACCTGCAGGGTGCCGCCGAGGAGACCACCAGCGGTGTTCGCCCGCTCCGTGTGATGGAGGCCGAAGGGGTGTTGGCTATCCCCTGCGTGGCCGTGAACGACGCCCGCACCAAACTTCTCTTCGACAACGTGTACGGCACCGGCCAGTCGGTGGTGATGGCCATCCTCGACACCACCGGGGTCGGCTTCACGGGACGGACTGTGGTGGTGGTGGGTTATGGCAAGGTGGGCCGAGGCATCGCCTCGGTCGCCCGGGCCATGGGAGCCCGGGTGGTCGTGACCGAGATCGATCCGGTCGAGGCATTGTGCGCCCACCATGACGGATTCCGGGTGGCCGCGCTGGACGAGGCCGTCGCCGACGCCGCCGTGGTGATCACCGCCACCGGGATCGGGCATTCCCTCACGGCCGAACATCTGGTCGGAATGCGCCACGGCGCAGTGGTTGCGGTGGGTGGCGCGGGCCCACCCGAGTTCGACCCCACCATCGGCCCCGCCGTCACCTGGGGTGACGAGGTGCGACCGCATCTCCGGGAACTGACCGTCGAGGGTGGTCCCACCGTGCTGGTGGTGTCGGGCGGCTACTGCGCCAACACCTCGGCCGGGGAGGGCAACCCGATCGAGATCATGGACCTGTCGCTGGCGTTACAGCTGCGGGCACTCGACCACCTGGCCGCCGGCGGTCTCGCCCCGGGCGTCCACCTGCTTCCCCGCGCCATCGACGACGAGGTTGCCGCCTCCCAGCTGGCGGCGGTGGGGATCACGATCGACCGGCCGAGCGACGCCCAGATCAGGGCGGCCCGTAGCTGGTGATCGAGGCCGCCGACGTCGTGGTTCCCATCACCGGCCCACCCATCACCCAGGGTGGGGTGCTGGTCGACGGTGACCTGATCGCCGACGTCGGACCGCTCGACCAGGTGATGGCCCGTCACCCCGATGTCGCGGTGAGACACTGGCCCGGTGTGATGACCCCGGGGCTGGTGAACGCCCACACCCACCTGCAGTACACGACGTTCGACCGGGTGGGGGCGGTCCGCTACCCCGACTACGTGAGCTGGGCGGTGCGGTTCGTGGCCGAGTACGACGCCCGCCCGCACGAGGACTGGGTGGCGGCGGCCCGCCTCGGAGTGGAGCGATCATTGGCAGCCGGGGTGACCTGTCTCGCTGACGTGGTGACCGACTGGGAGGCGCGCGATGTCCTGATCGATGCGGCCCTGCCCGGTATCGCCTATCTCGAATTGATCGGCACCGACCCGGCCGACTGGGAAGGGGCCGCTGCCACCGACCTGGAGGATGCCATCAGCTCGGCACCCGTCACCGACTGGTCCCGGGTGGGCATCTCCCCGCACGCCCCCTACAGCGTGGACGAACGGGTGATCGTGAACCTCGTCGAGATGGCGCGACGGCTCGGAGTGCGCCTACACGTTCACCTCGCCGAGATCGACAGCGAGGAGGAGCTCTACCGAAGCGGAACCGGGGTGTGGGCGGAACGGGTCCGCCAGGTGGCGCGGCGCCGGCTCACGCTGGCCGATCGGGGTGGCGCCGGCTTGGGAACGGCCGAGTTCGCCGCCTCCCTGGGTCTGCTGACGGCGCAGTGCCACATCGCCCACGGCATTTACCTGGATGGGGCCGGCCGGGCCATGCTGGCTGCTTCGGGTACGGTGCCCGCCCTGTGCCCCCGCTCCAACCTGAGCCTGGGTCAGAGCCCGCCCCCGATCGCCGACTACCTGCGCGAACGGGTCCCGTTCGCCATCGGCACCGACTCGCTCGGCTCCACCCAGTCGCTCGATCCGATGGACGACGTGGCGGTGCTGCGGACACTCGCCGCCGACGCCGGCTACGACCACCCCGACCTGGGTCGGCGCCTGTTGGAGGCGGCCACACTCGGGGGCGCCCGGGCGATGGGACTCGACGGTCTGCTGGGGTCGCTCGAGGCCGGCAAACGCGCCGATCTTGCGATCTTCGACGTCGAGGCCCAGGCCGCCGACGTCGAAGGGGCGTTGACCGGGACGGGCGGTTCGCACTGTCTGGCCACCATCGTGGGCGGAGTGGTGCGCTGGGAGCCGAGAACGCGATAACCCGGCTTCCCGGACAGACTCTGTTTGCTTCAGCAATCCGGGGGTAGTGCCGACCTGATTGTCATGCTGGTCTTGGTGCTCATCGGAATCGCAACCTACGCCGTGATCTCGTTTCGGCGAGCCATCGCCCTCGTCGACGACTCTCCGGGTGGCCGGGCGCTCGCCGAAGCCGAGCGCATCGTCGGTGTCCGCTCCGCCACCTCCCGGTGGATCCGCCCGGCCCTGGCAACCCTGATCGCTTGGGCCGGGATCATGGCCACCCTCACCCCGGTCAACCCCGCCATGGCGGTGTGGATCGGCGGCCTCATCATTGCCGTCGGCTGCTGGGCTGTGATCGCCAGCATCCCCAACCCCATCAAGATCGACGACGCCGAGTTCGACCGCGAGCTGCGCGACCTGCTCGACCAGTACTCGTGACCGACCGGCCGGTTTCCACCGGCCTCAGTTGAAGCGCGATGCCGCCTCGGCAAACCCCTCCGGCGCCCTGATCGGGCGCCCCTCCAGATCGGTGAACGCCGCCTTCACCGCCAGTGACGCCACCAGGGTGTCACCCTTCCTGGCCTGCTGTGTCCAGGAGGTGGTCGATCGTTTCAGCTCGCCCACCGTTGTGGTGATCTCGAGCCGGTCGTGCAACGTCGCCGGCGTGTGGAACCCGGCGGTCAGCTCCACCAGCACGATCTGGAACCCGTCGCGCTTCATCACGTCCATCCCGTACCCCAGCTCGTCCAGCATCTCGATGCGGGCCGACTCGAAGTACGTGAGATAGCGAGCGTGGTTGACGTGGTCGTACGGATCCAGGTCGGCGAAGCGAACCGTGATCGTCGTGACGTGAGGCATCAAAGCCGAGGCTAGCTGTGACATCCAGGGGGGACGACCCCCCTGAACCCCCCGCCGGTGCTCGTCAAGAACTGATCGCGGGCTTGGCCGGGGTCGAGGACGCAACCCGGGGTTCGGTTGCCACGTGTTCAGGTTGAACGGTCCACCGTCAACGGTGAACTCTCCTGCGGGATGACCCCCGGTGCTCGCTTTGGGGCACGCGTGGCGGGCCGAGGGCGCCCAACCTTCACAGCTCAGCGTTCCCACGTTCCGGGCGTTCTGCGTTCTGCGTTCTGCGTTCTGCGTTCTGATTTCTGATTTCTGCGTTCTGCGTTCTGCGTTCGGCGTTCGGCGTTCTACGCCTACGACACCATCTCTCCGTCCTCGTCGGCCTCGTTGTGCAGCTCGAGGGTGCCGTCCACGATGTGCAGGGTCCGATCGGTGAACTCCACCATCCGCAGGTCGTGGGTCACCATGATCCCCGCCTTGCCGCGCTGCTTGATCTCGCTCGACAGCAGTCGCACCACCGCGGTTCCCAGCTCTGTGTCGAGCGATGCGGTGGGCTCGTCCACCAGGATCAGATCGGGGTCGGTGACGAGGGAGCGTCCGATCGCCACCCGCTGACGCTCACCCCCCGAGAGCTGCTCGGGCAGGTTGTTGCGTCGATCCGCCAGGCCCAGCTCTTCGAGCAGTTGATCGGCCCGGGCCTCGATCTCCTTGCGGGGGGCATCGGCGATGGAGGCCATCACGGTGAGGTTCTCGCGGGCGGTGAGGAACGGCACCAGGTTGAACGACTGGAACACGAACCCGATCCGGTTGGCCCGGAACCGCGCCTGCTCCTTCTTCGACAGGGTGGTGACGTCGACCCCCGACACCAGGATCGATCCCTCGCTGGGGGTGAGCAGACCACCGACCATCGACAGGAGCGTGGTCTTGCCCGAGCCCGATGGGCCGAGCAGGGCGATGAACTCGTTCTGCGCCACATGCATGGTCGCCGAGTCGACCGCGGTGACGGCGGTGTGGCCCTCGCCGTAGGTCTTGGAGAGGTCGACGACGTCGAGGGCGTGGGTGTTGATTCTGGTCGTGGTCATGCTGCACCTCCGAGGGCTGTGGCAGGGTCGATCTTGATGATGCGCCGGAAGCTGAGGAGTGCGCCTATGGCTCCGGTGACGATGGTTGTGACGAACACGGACGCCGCCGTGCTGGGGAGGAACAGTGCGGGGATCTCGGCGGGGATGACCGCCGCCACGATGCGGGTGAGGAGCAGTCCTCCGATGTAGCCGACCACGCTGGCGACCACCGCCTGCAGGAACACTCCGCCCAACAGCTTGCGGCTGCTCATGCCGATCGCCTTGAGCACCGCGAACTGGTTGCGCTTCTCCAGCGTGACCAGGGCGAAGAACAGGCCGATGACGATGGCGGCCACCAGGAAGGTGGTGTTCACGATCGCCCCGAGGGTGGTGCGCTGCTGTTCGGCCCCGGGGATCATGGCGATCGCCTCGTCCACCGTGCCGACCCCGGCTCCCTCGATGTTCGCCAACCCGGTCGCCACCGACGACGGATCGCCATCGGTCCTGACCGTGATCGCCTGGACGGTCCCGCTCAGCGAGGCCAGTTCGGGACGAACCTCGGTCCGTACCTGATCCAGTGTCTCCATCGAGCCCCACAGGGTGGCGAACCCGTAGCCGGCATCGCGGGCGAACCCGACCACGGTGAGCTCGGGGCCGCCGTTGACGGTGACCACTGATCCCACCTCCACCCCTTGGCGCTTCATCTGCTCGTCGGCCACGACCTCGAGCGTGCCCGCCGCCGGCCAGCGCCCCTCGGTGATGTCGGAGGGGACGGCAGCGCCTTCCGCTCCCACCAGGGTGAGCTGGAGATCGGTACCTTCAGCGTCGGTGCCGACGAGGCGGGTGGCCGCCAGCAGACCCACCTCCGACACTCCCTCGACCGCCGCCACCTGATCGGCCAACGCCGGGTCGAGCGACGACCGCTCGAGGAGTAGCTCGGCCTCCTCGGTCATCACCAGCAGGTCGGTGTGGGAAGCCCGGTAGATACCGGTCTGGCCGAGATAGAGGCCGTCACCGAGGGCCGACAGGATCAGCGCCAGGAACACGATGAACCCGACTGCTCCGGCGATCGAGGCGAACCGAGCCTTCGTCCGCCGCAACTCTGCGAATCCCAGATTCATCGCGCACCTCCCATGGCGGCCTCGGCCGGGTCCGCGCGGACGATCCGCCTGATCGAGAACAACCCTGTCACCAACGAGAAGGCGAGCACCACCAAACCGGTGACGCCGATCAGCCCCCAGTCGACCGCGATGGAGAACACGTCCCGGGTCCCGGCTGCCGCCCCCGCCAGCAGGGCCGCTCCCACCAGCACACCCAACGTCACCATCAACGTGATCTGGCTGGCGACAGTGGCGGCAAGCGTTCGGTTGGATGCCCCCACCGCCTTGAGGACGGCGAAGGACTTGAGCTTTTGAACGGTGAGGATCTGGAAGAAGAAGCCCACCACCACGATCACGATCAGGAAGGTGATACCGACGATCAGCCCGAACGACTGCGACACCGACGAGACTCCCGGGGTGGCGTCGGCGGCGGCCTGACGGTCGAGCACTTCGATCCCGGCGACCTCGGCCTGCATGGCGGCGGCCACTGCCACCGGATCGGCGCCATCGGTGACGGCGACGCCAATGATGTTCACCGGAACGAATGGCGCCTGCGGGAAGGCCTCGGTGAACACCCCGGCCCAGGTCTCGTTGGGGAGGTAGGCGGTGGGCAGCACCGAGTAGGTGGCGTCGTCGGCGAACCCGACCACGGTCAGGCGGGTCGACTCGACGGTGAAGGACTCACCAAGCACGAACCCCAGGTCCATGGAGCTGTCATCCATCACCACCTCACCGGCGCCGGGAAGACGCCCTTCGACCAACTCTGGCGGGGTGCCGGGGCTACCCACCTCGATCCCCCACAGCGACACGTCGACGGTCTCGCCGGCGACGATGGCGGGGACGGTCAGCTCGGAGATCGGTGCGGCGGCGTCCACGCCGTCGACCGATTCGATCGCCCCGACCAGGGCGGGATCGAGTCGACTGGTCTGGATGATGAACTGCGAGCCCTCACTGAAGGCCAGCACTTCCGACGACCCGTTCTCGATCGCCCCCACGAACTGCCCGAGCAACGTGGAGCTGAGGGTGTTGAGGAAGAGGAGGAGGAAGAAGAGGAGTCCGACTGCTCCTGCCAGGAGCCCGAAGCGGAGCTTCGATCTCCAGATGTCCTTGAACGCGATCCGCATGGTGTCCTTCGAGATACTTAGTACTAATGGACACTATGTCATATACATAGACAGATTGTCAAGCCATGTCTAGACTGACTTCCGTGACGAGCCGCCACCAGGAACGACGCGCCGAATCCCGGGCCGCAATCCGAGGCCAGATCGTCGCGGCGGCGCGGGCACTCGTGGTCGAGCATGGAATGCCGAACGTGTCGATGTCGGCCGTCGCCAAGGCTTCGGGGGTCTCCCGCCAGACCCTCTACAACCATTTCGACGACCTCGAGCAGATCATCCTGGCCGGGGTCGAGGGGGCCATCGACGAGGCCGAGGCCCATATCGCCGGAGCGCTGGCCAGGGCACCCGATCCTGCCACCGCCCTCGAGTGGTACGTGCACGGATCGGTGGTGGCCGTTGCCGGCGACGAACTGGCAGCGGGCGCCGGGGGTGGCATGTCGCTCGGAGCCGAGGCCCGGGCCATGGACCTGCTGGAACGCTTCCACACCCACCTCAAACGGATCATGGTCGAAGGCGTGGCGGACGGTTCCTTCCGGGCCGACCTCGACCCCGACCACAGCTCCGAGGTGCTGTTCCACATGATCGGCGCCACTCGGATGCTCATAGCCCATGGCCGCGACCCCGAAGAAGTGGCCCGCCAGACCGCCCGTCTCGTCAGCGCCGCCGTCCGGGCCTGACGCCGATCCGCCCCGGGACCGCCACGACCCACCTCGGAACCTTATGTCGAAACGCGCATCAATCTAAGCCTTGACATGTCAGGTTTCCTGACGCATACTGAGTGCGACAGGAGGCAGTCATGCGACAACAGTCATTGCAACAAGGAGGATCACGATGCTCCTGAGATTCGACCCATTCGCCGAACTGGACCGCCTGACGAAAGACGCCCTCCCCGCTGGTCGGCGCAGCGTCATGCCGGTTGATGCCTATCGGATCGGAGACCGGTTCTACCTGCACTTCGACCTGCCGGGCGTCGACCCCGAGTCGGTCGACATCACCGTCGAGAGGAACACGCTGACCGTCCGGGCCGAACGCTCGTGGCAACCCGCCGAGGACGCCACCATCGTGATGAGCGAACGGCCGCAGGGCACCTTCAGCCGCCAGTTCTTCCTCGGTGAGGGACTCGACACCGAGCACATCGAGGCCGGCTACGACCACGGCGTGCTCACGGTGACCGTCCCCGTGGCCGAGCAGGCGAAGCCGCGCAAGGTCTCGGTGGGTGTTGCCGACAAGGCCCTAGCCGGCTGAGACGGCACTCCACCGACCCGAGTCTTCGGTTCCCTCCCTCTCCCACTCCCGAAGACTCGAGGAGCCCCGACCACACGGTCGGGGCTACTTCTCGTCTCCCCCACGAAGGACCGGAACGCCGGGGCCGGACGCTTGCGTGGTGAATCGTGTGGGCGGCGAAGGGAGCGGTGCTGCCCGGGGTCCGGTCACGCCAGGACTGCGGCGATGAGGAACGGCACCACAACCGCCACCGCCCAGGCGGCGCTGTGACGTCTGGTCTGGTTCTGACGATCCCAACTGAACAGCCACAGCGACAGCAGCAGCGCCAACACCCCTGCGGCTGCGAGCACGGCCAGGGAGACGACCGGATCGAAGACGGCCTCCGTTCGGTAGGCAAGTCCGAGAAGGGCCTGCATGCCATGGGTCGATGGGAGCAGCGCCGACACCGGGCGCATCGTGTCCGGCAACAGGGAAAGGTCGACCATCAACCCTCCGATCAGCATCGACGGCAGGAAGACCAGCTGGGACCACAACACCGTGGCCCGCGAGCCCGCCGAAACGACACCAATCAACCCGGCGATCGCCCCGAACGAAAGAGCAGACAGGGTGGACACCGCCACCAGCCACGGCCAGGACTCGGGAGTGGCGACCCCGAAGATCGGCCCGGCGGTGAGGGCCACGATCATCGAAGCCGCCAGCGAGTGGAGGACGGCGCCGAGCAGAGGGCCGGCGACGATGGACAGGGCCGGCACCCCGTTCACGAAGAAGCTGCGGTACACCCCCGCCTCCCGGGCTTCCACCAGCTGACCGGGAAGGCCGAGCACGGTGCCCGACAGCAGCGTCACCACCACCAGTGCCGGCAGCATGGTCTCGGCGAACAATGGGTTGATCTCGAGCATGATCAACCCCATGAGGGCGTAGAAGCCGAGTGGGAACAGGTAGTGGAGCAGCATCGCCGTCGGGTTGCGGACGCCCGTCTTCAACTCGAAGGCGAGATGGGTGACGAAGGCGCTCATCACTTTCCGCCCCTGGTGAGCTCGAGGAACCGCTCTTCCAGCGACGGTCGTTCCACCCTGAGGTCGACCAGGGTGTCGCCCGCCGCCTCGATCCGGCCCAGGAGAGCCACCACCTCTGCTCCCGGGTCGTCGGTGAAGCGAACCAGATAGCCGTCTTCGGAGGCCTCATCCAACAAGGTGTCGTGCTGGGTGCGGAGCGTCACCTTGCTGGCGCCCACTCCGCCGGCGGTGATCTCCCGGGGTGTGCCTTCGATCACGATCCTTCCCCGAAGCAGCACCGCCACCCGATCGGCCATCGTCTCGGCCTCGGCCATGTCGTGGGTGGCGAGCATCACCGCGGTCCCCTGACCGGCCATCTCGGAGATCAGTCGGTGCAGTTCGACCCGCGAGGCGACGTCGAGGCCCGCCGTCGGCTCGTCGAGCACCAGCACCGCCGGATCGTGGGCGACGGCCAGCGCCAACGCCAACCTGCGCTTCAGACCCGTCGAGAGGTTCTCGTAGTGGACATCGGTGTGATCACCGAGGCCCATGCGTTCCAACAGGTCGAGACGGACCGCCACCCGGTGATAGGCGGCGAAGAACGCCATCGCCTCCCGGCATGTCATGGTGGGAGGCAGGCTGGAGGACTGGAGTTGCACGCCCAGCAGGCGCATCGCCGCCCTCGGGTCCCTGACCGGGTTCACCCCGGCGACGGAGATTGCTCCGCCATCGGGACGCCGAAGCCCTTCCACGCATTCGAAGGCGGTGGTCTTCCCGGCCCCGTTGGGACCCAACAGCCCGAAGATTTCACCGGCTCGCACCGAAAAGCTCAGGGCGTCGAGGGCCACGGTCCGACCGTAGCTCTTGTGCAGGTGCGAAACGGCGACCACCACGTCAGGGCCGATACCCATGGACCCACCCTGCTCAGGGTCGCACCGGCCGTCCAGAGTCGTTCGACCGGTCGGGTCGACCGAAGGATGGTGTTCGCTTCGGATTCGATCCGGGTTGGAAGTGTGTGTCAGGCCCCTATACTTCCGGAACCGTCGTCAGGAGCGCCTGCGCGCGGTGACCCCTTGGGGGTGTGGTGAAGCTGGAGTTCACGCCGGCCTGTCAAGCCGGAGGTCGCGGGTTCGAGTCCCGTCATCCCCGCCAACGATCGAGAACCCGCAAGGGTTCTTTTTCGTCGGAGGTCAGGTAGCTCAGCTGGCAGAGCGCCGGTCTGAAAAACCGGAGGTCGGCGGTTCGATCCCGCCCCTGACCACCCCAAGAGCCCCAACGATTCCCGCCGGAAACCGTTGGGGCTCAACGCTTTTTCGATCCGGACTCGGTTCCCAGCACTTCCGGTTGATTCTGGTGGTTTGGCATCATCTTGCGGCCCCATGCGGCCCCAATGCGGCCCGGGAGGTGCGAAGGACTACCGCGTCGTACAGCGGACGTGAGTGCGACCATCCCATAGGAGAGCCGCTCGCTGGACCGGACGTGCCGCAGTGAGGAATGCCGCCGAAGAAGCCAAGATCACGAGCGCCACGCAGCGTGGTGAGCGCCGTCACGGCGCAGCCGAGCGGGACGTGCCGATATCGCGCACTCCGTGAGGTGTGCGTTACGCGCCGAGATCGGGTGATCCGGGGTGTGTCATCGTGGTGGTACGGCGAAGCGGAGGGGATATGTGATCACGTTGATCGCCGCACCTTCGTCGGGGCCTGGTTCCCACACGACGAGTTCGCCGTCGTAGATGCTGGTCAGGTCGCGTTCGAGATTCGACAGGTCGGCGTCCAGTTCGCACTCGAACACAGGTGGATCGCCTGCAGAGATGACCTCAACGCTCGACCAGCTGTCTTCGTCATAGTCGGGCAAAGCCTGACCCTCCCCGTTGCCGAGGACGCACCAGACGGTTCCGCCATCGAGGTGCCCGATGCCCGACACGGAGAGCGGCAGCGTCACCTCGCTTCCCCAAGCTGGCGTCTCGACAAACAGCGGGGGTCTGAGATCGGCGAACGTCTCGCGAGTGACGGGTTGCGAGAGATCGATGCCCTCGGAGGAGAACACCGAGACAGGGTCACCGTCGATCGAGAAGGTCACGGCGTCGATGTCGTCGAACTGGGTCAGGGTGTAGGTGACCTGGGCGAGCCGCGCCAGCATCGACAAGGAGCCTGCACCGTCGTCGTAGGCGCCGGACAGATCAACATTGGCGACACCATCGTCCCAAGTGACCTCCAACACGTTAGTGCCTGGCGGGATCTCGCTGAACAGGAGCGAGTCGACCTCTCCCGCCCAGGCGGCCGCTTCCGGTCCCAACAGCAGCGCCTGCACCGCGACTGTCGGGCCGCCCGGCTGGTCGGCTTCCCATGTCCTGTGGACCGGCACCAGGAACGGGCCCTGGTCGCCGTTCTCCGTCTCACTGATGAGGAAGTAGACGGAGAACCCGGGATCAACCAGCGGCACAATCGTCGTTGACGTCACGGTTGTCGAAGTCGTGGTGGTCGTCGTCTGCGGCGGCGTCGTGTCCGTCGTTGATGGTGTCGCCGCGTCATCGCATCCAACGACAACCAACAGCAGCGCCGTCAGCACCACCGCCCGGCCACTGCGCCGCATCGAGATCCTTCCATCGGCCGCCGACAGCGTCGCGCCGCGGTTCAACGGTACCTAGTGTCCCGTCAGGTTGATCCGTTGAGAAATTGTTGGTTGGTGGGAACTTGCTGGTCGGGGGCCGCGTTTTCGTGGTATAGCCGCGACACTGGAGGTCCAGCATGGCTCAACGGGGA
>JBHJOH010000131.1:0-3879 GCA_050329955.1 Acidimicrobiia bacterium
TGGCGGATCTGGTCTTCGGTGATCTGGTGTCGGTAGGCAGTCGGAAGGATGATCAGCTCCGTCGCCATGACGACAGGATAACCCTGTCCCGCCCTACTAGGCAAGGTATCCTGTCTGACCCAGGCGCGGTGGTCAGACCATCAGAGATCGATCGAGCGACCCAGGGCGCCGACCCGCTCCTGATCGGCACCTCCAGGAGCGCCTGCCTGTCCCGGCTGTGACGACGCTGTGCTCGACGGTCCGCCTTCGAGGGCGGCGTCCTCGCTTTGGGCTGATGGCCATGCCAACGGCTGTTTTAACGACTAGGGGAAAGTCCTACCTCGAGGCGGTGAGTGTTTTTTGTGCGGTGCTTCATTCGGCGGGGTGCCAGATCCGTTCGATGGGAACGGTGTAGATGCGGTCGTCGAGTCGGTAGGAGGTGTCGCCGGTGGTGAGGACGATGCCGGCGTTGAACTGGTCGCCGAGGGTGTCTCGTAGTGCGATCAGGCCGCTGGCGTCCTTGCGTTGGGCCTGGCGGGCGGCTTTGACCTCGAAGCCGGTGATGGCACCGTCGTCGTGTTCGACGACGAGGTCGACTTCTTGGCCGTCGTGGGTCCGCCAGTGCCCGACAGCGTTGGCGTGATCGCTCCAGGTGGACTGTTTGAGCAGTTCGCCGACCACGAAGGACTCGAGCAGGTGTCCGAACTCGGCGAGGGCGGCGGGGTCGAGTCGGGCGAGTCGGGCGGGGGTGATCCGTTGTATTCGTGCGGCGAGGCCTGAGTCGACGATGTGGATCTTGGGGTAGGCGGTGGCACGGGAGCGTAGGGTGCGTCCCCAGGCCGGGAGGCGGCGGATGAGGAACAGGTTCTCGAGCAGTGTCACGTAGCTGGAGGCGGTGGTGACGTCGAGGTCGACGGCACGGGCGGCGGCGCTGATGTTGAGGACTTGTCCGGTTTGGGCGGCGAGTCGGGTGAACAGCTTGGGTAGTTCGGCGCCACGGCGGAGGCTGGTGATCGTGGTGACGTCGCGCTCGAGCGAGCTGGTGGCGTAGTCGTCGAACCATCGGTTCCGTCCGCTGGCGGAGCGGACGGCGATCGGCATGCCTCCGGTGCAGATCCGCTCGGCGTAGTCCTGGCGGGGTAGCCGGGTTGCCAGCCCGGTACGGAACCGGTCCGGGGTGGTCACTGCGGTGTCGAGGAAGTCTTCGCGGACGCCGGCGAGTTCGCCCTGGGAGAAGGGCAGGATCGAGATGAAGTGAATGCGACCGGTGAGTGTCTGGCTGCTTCGAGGGAGCACGTCGAAGCGGGTGGAGCCTGTGAGTAGGAAACGGCCGGGTCGGTAGTCGGCGTCGACTTCGACCTTGATCGCGTCGAGGATGTCGGGCACGCGTTGGTATTCGTCGACGAGGACCGGCCCGGGTCCTTCGACGAACTGGGTTGGGTCGGCCTGTACGGCACGGCGCATCCCGGGCAGGTCGAGGTTGATGACCGAGGCGGAGTGTTGGCGGGCGATCTCGTTGAGGACTGTCGATTTGCCGACCGAGCGTGGGCCCTGGAGCACCACCACGGGTACTTCTCGCATCCGTGCGGTCACGATCTCGACGATACGGCGGTTGATCTGCCGATCTGTCATTGGGCCACAGTACCCCTCGGAGCCTGGAAATCGGAGGCTCTTGAGTATGAAAATCGGAGGCTCTCCAGCTTGAAACGTTGAGGGGCGGCGCAGCTGCGTTCGGGGTACCGCGAGGATCGGGTGTCCGACGACAAGCGGACACCCTCTGAAGACTGCCGACAATCGCTATGGAGGGTTCCGATCCGCGCCGTTACGTATTCCGATATCGTGGTGTGGAGATCCACCGGTCGGCCCGAAAGCACGGAACCTCCGAGGCCGCCATTCGCCACGCCCTCGACCATGCCATCACCACCATCGACCTCGACCCCTACGCCGACCCAAGGGCCTGGCAATCGGATCCGACCACGCCGGAAACTGCTGGAGATCATCTGGCGCGAACTCGCCGGCGACGTCAACCTTGTGATCCACGCCATGCCTCTCCGACCCACCTTCTACAACCTGCTCCCACAGACCAGGGAGGACATGCCATGACCGAACCGACAACTCATGACACCCGCAGCGGGCGCGTTCTCACCGACGAGGAGATCGACGCCCTCTCCACCGAGGTAGCCGAGACCGACTACGACGTCGAAGCCCTCAAGGCCCGGCGTCGGGGTCGACCCTCGATGGGATCGGGTCCGGCTGACGTGGTGCCGGTCCGCATCGACCCCGAGTTGCGGGCTGCGACCGAGGAGCGCGCCGAGGCCGAGCACACCACCACCAGCGAGATCATCCGTCAGGCGATCCGCCGGTTCCTCGACGTCGCCTGACCGAAACCAGTCCGCTCCCGCTGAGAACGTGGGTTCAGGTCCCACCGTCCCGACTCGAACACCGGTTCTGGGCGGCACCACCGCCGGCGGGTCGATGACGATATGCGTGGTAGAGACCCGGAACCTCACAGGCCACGATCGTGCCGTTGTCTTGAAGGGATCCGGGTGGGGTGGTCATTCGCATATCACCGGCTGCGCTCTCGATGTGCAGGATTCGTTCGTATCGGCGCTCATGAAGGGCTTGGCCGGGAACAGTTGCGACGTTCGAGGTTTCTGAGATGTGAGTCGCCTCAAGCCACAACATCTTGTGGTCCGGACTGCTCGATTCTCATCCTGCGAGGGCGGCGGCGTCAGCCGCCATGGCAACTAACGGATGGTTCGTCAGGAGGTCTCATGGCGAGCTATCAGCCGTCACGCTGAGCACGCTGAATCCCGCGTCTGGTTGAGCGTGGCCGGCCAGATCCTCGCATTGTCCGACCCACCGGACCTCGTGATTGCAGATCGGGTCTCGCCGGCATCACGTGAAGTACTTTCGGGTGCGGGAGTCGGTTGGGTCGAGACCAGCGGTGCCGCCGACATCAACACCGAGTTCCTGATCGTGTCGAGGGATGGCATGCCGCGTCCCCTCAGAGGCCCACGGGACAGCTGGACCCCGGCGGTTCTCGGAGTGGCTGAAGCGCTGCTGGTGGGGACGAAGCCAACGGTCTCGGCAACGCACGAAGCCACCGGGCTATCGGTGGGTGCGTGCACGAAGGCGCTCGACTTCCTGGAGGGCTGCGGGTTGCTCGAGGCTGGTGCAGGCATGGGACCGAAGTCCGGGCGTCGAGTTGTCGACCCGGACGCGCTCTTGGGTTCGTACGTCGCCGCTGCCCACGACATCGAGTCGTTCCGTCCGGTGTCGTTTGGTGTCGCCTGGCGGGACCCCGTGGATGGGCTGGTCGAGCTCGGTTCGAGGTGGGACAAGGCCGGCATCCCGTGGGTCGCCACCGGGATGGTTGCCGCCGCGGTCGCGGCACCCCATGTGACGTCTGTCGGGGTTGCGAACGTTTATACGGTGGCGACCACTGCGGCGGAGATCGACGCGGTTGCAGCCGCTGTGGGTTTGCGTCGCATCGATGGTGGCCGGTTGACGCTGTCTCCGCTTCCAACCCGGGCAACGCTCGGTCTTGCTCAGGTGATGGACGGGCTGAGGGTGGCCCCCTGGCCTCGCCTGGTGGCGGATCTGCGTCGAATCGGTGTGCGTGGCGAAGAAGCCGCGGAACAGGTGAGGGAGCTCTTCGCGGATTGATGAGGCACCCCGGAGTCGGGTGGCGCGGGTCGCGGCCGAAGCAGCGTTGGTGCGAGTCGTTCACCACTACGGCACTCGCCCCGAGTTCGTTGTACTGGGCGGCCTGGTGCCTGAGCTGCTGTGCTCGACGGGGCCGTACGCCCACGCCGGCACCACCGATGTCGACGTGCAGGTGGACCTCGAGATCGCCGCGGGTTCGGTCAACATGGCCCGCCTCGAGACGGCGCTTCG
>JBHJOH010000132.1:0-4602 GCA_050329955.1 Acidimicrobiia bacterium
ATCGGCATCACCTTCATCTACGTGACCCACGACCAGGAGGAGGCGCTCACCATGAGTGACCGCCTGGCGGTGATGAACCGTGGAACCGTCGAGCAGCTCGGCACCCCGTCACAGGTCTACGAGGAACCGGAGACGTCCTACATCGCCGATTTCCTGGGGCTGTCCAACCTGATGACCGGAGAAGCGGGTGGCAGTGACGGCAACGGTGGGTGCCAGGTGTCGATCGGTGGCCGCACGCTGGTGGCACACGCCGGCCGTATCGACGCCAGCGGGCCGGTGAGCGTGTGCATCCGCCCCGAACGGGTGGTGCTGGGCGGGGTCGGCAACGACGTCGAAGGTGTCGTCGACCGGGTGGTCTACATGGGATCGATGCTGCAGGTGCTGGTCGACATCGACGGCGTCGGGGAGTTGCAGGTGATCGTCCCCAACCAGGGCAACGGCTTCTCACACGACAGGGGCGAGCCGATCACACTGGGCTTTCCCCGCGACGCGCTTCGGATCCTGGCCTGATTCGGTCCCGTCGACCCGTTGACCTGTTGACCTGTTGACCTGTCTCACGGCCTCTCGATCAGTGACCTGACCGCTCTGAGGATGCCGTCATATCCGGTGCACCGACACAGGTTTCCCGACAGGGCGATTCGGATCTCGTCGTCGCTGGGGTCGGGATTCGACTCGAGCAGCGCCGTCGCCGAGATGAGCATGCCCGGGGTGCAGAACCCGCACTGGACGGCGCCTTCCGTCAGGAACGCCTCCTGCAGCGGCGCCAGCTCGTCGGTGCTGGTGAGACCCTCGACGGTGGTGATGTCCGAGCCGTCGGCCATGACCGCCAGGTACGAGCACGAGTTCACCGGACGCCCGTCGATCAGCATCATGCAGGCGCCGCACTCGGAGTCGTCGCAGCCCTCCTTGGAACCGGTGAGCCCGACCTGTTCACGCACGGTGTGCAGCAGGCTGGCGTGGGCGTCCACATCCAGCGGGTAGGGGATGCCATTGACGACGAGGGTGATGGGATAGGACATGTCAGCTCCCGTAGGTGGATTCGCTGGCGGGTATGGCAACGGCGCCCCCGGTGGCCCGGGTGAGGGCCGCCTGGATGGCCCGACGGGCGATGACGGCGGCCATCGCCCTCCGGTAGTCGGCCGTTGCGCGAACGTCGGAGATCGGGCGGGTGGCCTCGGCGACCGCTTCGGCGGCGGCCGCCACGGACCCGTCGGCGTCGGGGCGGTGACCCACCAGGAGGGACTCGGCCTCGGGGATGCGATGTATCACCGGCGCCAGGGCGGTGATGGCGATCCGGGCATCGGTGATGACCCCGCCGGCGACGGTGACCAGGGCGGCGGCACCGACCACGGCGATCTCCATCTGGCGCCGGTACTGCAGGCGGACATAGGCGCTTCCAGAACCGAGCGCCGGGATGGGGATCTCCACCGCCACCAACAGCTCGTCGGGTGAGGCGACCGTGCCTCCCGGCCCGGTCCACAGCTGGTCGAGTGCCACGCGGCGGGTACCGGCGGGGCCGCGCAGCTCCACCGTGGTCCCCATGCACAGCAGTGGTGCCCCGGTGTCCATGGCCGGTGAGGCGTTCATCACGTTTCCACCGATGGTGCCGTTGGCCCTGGTGGCGTGTGACCCGACGATGGCCGAGGCGTCGGCCAACCCCGTGTACCGCTTGCGGATGCTCGGATGCGACACGATGGCGGCGTGGGTGACGAGGGCGCCCAGGCGGAGGCCGTCGCTGCCGTCGGACACCTCGTGGAGTTCGTCGATGCGGTGGATTCCCACCAGTGACTCGGGCAGTGGCTTCTTGCCCTGCCGGGAGCCGACCACCAGGTCGGTCCCGCCCGCCACCGGGCGAGCCCCGGCGGCCAGTGCCTCCACCGCTTCGGCGACGCTTGCGGCGTTCACATAGGTGGCCACGATCACACCTCCCCTGAGGTCGTGTGCATCGCCGACCACACCCGTTCCGGAGTCATGGGGAGCTGGTCGACGTGGCGGCCGATCAGCTTGGCGATGGCATTGCCGATCGCCCCCGGGGTGGGGACGCTGGGTGGCTCGCCGACACCTTTCGAGCCCTTGGGCCCGGCGTTGGCGGTTTCGATCTCGATCCATCGGATGTCGATCCTGGGAGCGTCGGACATGGTCTGGAGTTTGTAGTCCAACAGGCCGGGGTTCTTCTGACGGCCGTCCTGGTCGAACCAGGTCGCCTCCGACAACGCCTGACCGATTCCCATCAGCACCCCGCCGTACACCTGGCCGTCGGCTCCCATCTTGTTGATGATCACACCGGAGTCGTGGGCGGCGGCGAACTCGAGGACGCGCACCACACCGGTGGCGCGGTCGAGTTTGACGCGGGCGGCGTGGGTGATGAGTTGAGGTGCGAGGAACGACTCGAGTCCGAGCCGGCCGACGCAGGCGGAGGCGTCGACCTCGGGGGCTTCGGGCACATCACCCGAGCCTTTGCCGAGGATCGCCTCACCGGTTCCGCACAGGTCCACGATCGTCACCTCGTTGCCGGGTGATCCTTTCACCCGCACGACGCCCTCGACCAGTTCGAGGTCGGCTCGGTCGGCCTCCAGCTCCTCGGCAGCCATGTCGAGCAGCTTCTCGCGCACCTCCTTGGCAGCTTCCATCACCGCCCGGCCGTTGTTGAAGGTGGTCTGGCTGCCCGACGAACCCATGTCCCAGGGCCCGGCGTCGGTGTCCTGATAGACGATGGCGAAATCGTCAGGGGCCATCCCCAACACCTCGGCGGCGAGCAGCGGCAACCCCATCACCGCCCCGGTGCCCGACTCCATCGCACCGGTGACGATGACGCCGGTGCCGTCGGCGTTGAGCTTGACGTAGGCGCCCGACGACGACCCGAAGCACGGCCACCATCCGCAGGCGATGCCGATCGCCTCATCCCCCGGGAGCTCCTGGCCGTAGCCGATCATCTCGAGGGCGGCCTCGAGGGTCTGCTTGGCACCGATCGGCTCGAAGATCTGACCGGTGGGCCCCTCGTCGCCCTCGTCGATGAGGGTTCGCCGGCGCAGCTCGGCGGGGTCCATCCCGATGGCCTTCGCCACCTCGTCCATGTGTTGTTCGAGCGCCCAGCAGGTCTGAGGTGCGGTGGGGGCACGAATCGAACTCGACGGCTGGTTGGTGGAGTAGTTCAGGTAGGCGTCGATGCCGATGGTGTCGATCTTGTAGGGACCACAGGCGTGCATCGCCGCCAGCTGGGCGAAGAAGCCGCCCTCCCCGCAGTAGGCGCCCTTGTCGAGCACCAGGGTGCCGCGACGGGCCACGATGCGGCCCTCCCGGGTCACGCCGGTCTCGAGTTCGATCACCATGCCCTCCCGGCGGTGATCGGGGGCGAGAAACTCCTCCTCCCGGGTGAACACCAGCTTGACCGGTCGCCGGGAAGCCCGGGCGAGGGCGGCAACGTGGGCCTCGAAGTGGAAGTCGCACTTGGAGCCGAACCCGCCGCCGAGCAGCGGAACGATGACACGGACGTGTGACTCGGGCAGCCCCAGCGTGTGGGCCACCCCCGAGCGGGCGGCGAAGGGAACCTGGGTTGACGACCACACCGTGACCCGGTCGCCCTGCCATTCGGCGATGATCGCCCTCGGCTCGATCGGTGCCCCCTGCGATGCCTCAGAGACGTAGCGGCCCTTCACCACCACCTCGGCGGCGGCCATGGCGGTGTCGGCATCACCCTTGACGATCGAGGAATGACCGAGCACATTCGAACTCCGGTCGAGGTTCTCGTCGGCCTCGTACCCCTCCCACCCCTCGTGCACCAGCGGGGCACCATCGGCCATGTTGGCCACGAAGTCCGGCAGGGGTGGAAGCACCTCGTACTCGACGGTGATGAGCGACACCGCGGTGCGGGCGATGGCGGCGGTGCGGGCAGCCACGGCGGCGATGACGTCGCCCTCCCAGCGGACCTTCTCCTTGGCGAACAGCCGACGGTCCTGCACCATCCCGCCGTACAGCACATCGGGCACGTCCTCATGGGTGAGCACCGCCAACACCCCGGGAAGGCAGCGCGCCGCACTGGTGTCGATGCTCACGATCCGGGCATGCGGGTGGTCGGCGTAGCGGAACGCCGCCTGCAACTCCCCGGTCCGGGTCAGGTCGGCGGTATAGCGCCCCAACCCCGTGACCTTCTCCTTGCCATCTGGCCGGATGAACGGCTTGGTACGTTCCTCTGCGATTGTCACGTTCCTACCTCACATCGGTCGTCGACTGCATGCTGCCACACGGCCGAGCTACGAGCTACGAGCTGGTCATGCCCAGGGGGACGACCCCCCTTCGACCCCCCGCCGGTGCTCGTGCCGCAGCTCTCGTGTGGCGGGCCGAGGGCTTCGGAGTCTCACGCGGCATGAGGTCGCCACAGTGAACCGTCGACGGTCAACGGTGAACGGGTTCCGGGCCTCCTGCTTCGTGCTTCCGGCCTCCTGCCTTTCTCCGCCTTCCTCCGCCTTCCTCTGCCTTCCTCCGCCTTCCTCCGCCTTCCTCTGCCATCCTCCGCCTTCCTCCGCCCTCCTCCGCCCTCCTCCGCCCTCCTCAGCTCAGCCGCATCTGCTCCAACACGAACGCAAGTACGAACGCCTCGTCCTT
>JBHJOH010000133.1:0-7341 GCA_050329955.1 Acidimicrobiia bacterium
CGCTCTGCCTGCCCCCTCCCTTTTGTGGGAGAGCCTTCTGCCGACAGGCTCTCCGATGGCCGGTCCCGCACTCAGTCAGAACGAGATCGATCGTCTGCTCTCCTCGATGAAGCAGAAGCAGGCGACGGCGAAGAACGACAACGTTTCGACGTTCGACTTCCGCACGCCCAACAAGTTCCCGAACGGGTTCGTGCGCGAACTGGCCGAAGTCCACAAGGGCTTCGGACGGGTGCTGTCGGACAACCTAACCCGTGAGCTGCGGGCGCCGGTGGCGGTCGAGGCGATCGGCTCCGAGCAGTTGTCCTATGACGCCTACATCCGCTCGATGCCCAATCCGAGCATCCTGTCGATCGTTGCGCTCAACCCGCTTCCCGGCCAGATCGTCCTGGAGATGAGCACGCAGCTGGGGCTGGTCCTGGTGGACCGCATGCTGGGTGGCCCGGGGCGGCCCATCGCTCCACGCCAACCCACCCAGCTGGAGCAGACCCTTCTCGGCGCCATCCTCGAACATCCTCTCACCGCCCTCAAGGAGACCTTCGAGGGCGTCGTCGACATCACACCCGAGTTCGTCACCTCCGAGCTGAACCCCTCCTTCGCCCATGCCGCCAACCCCACCGAGATGGTGCTGGTGCTCACGTTCAGCATGGTGGTGGACTCGAGCGGTCCGGCCACCAGGGGCCTGCTCAGCCTGTGCTATCCGCTCACGATCCTCAACCCGATCAAGGACGCCATCCGTCAGGCGCGGTGGTCGGGTGGCTCCAAGGACGAGCCGGGTGACGGCAGCGTCATGACGGCGCTGTTGGCGCAGGCCGAGATCGACCTGGCGGTCCACACCAGGAAGACCCGGCTCCGGGCCTCGAACCTGGTGGGACTCCAGCCTGGCGACGTCGTGATGCTCGACCATGCCGTGGACGAGCCGTTCATCGGTTCGATCGAGGGCCAGCCCTTCATGAGCGTGGAACTCGGCCGACAGGGGCCGGAGCTGGCAGCCCGCCTGGAGAACTGGACATGAGCACCGACTACGCCCCACTGTTGGAGATCGCCAACCACGCCATCGCCACTGGCGCCAAGAACCTCTCCCTGCTGCTGGGCGTCGAGGTGGAGTTCGGAGCGCCCTCCACACTCGATCACGAGCCCGATGTCGGCGAGGCCGGCGGCCAGCTCGTGCTGGTCAAGGTCTCCTTCACCGAAGGCATCGAGGGCGAGACCACGCTGGCCTTCACCAGCGAAGAAGCCGCCCAGATGGTCGAGTTGATGCTGACCGGGATGGAGTACTCCGAGGAGGACATCCTCGGCGAGCTCGGCATGTCCGCCCTGGGCGAGGCCATGAACCAGTTCGTGGCCGCCATCGGACGGGCGCTGGGCGAACGCAAGGGCTACCTCGTCAACATCAGCACGCCACTGGTCGAGATCATCGCCACCGGCGAGCAGAGCCTCGCCAACGAGTCCCCCGACGTCGTCGTCGCATGGGACGGCACCATCGGCCCGACTCCCGGTCGTCTCTACTGGACGATGACCACCGACGTCGCCCACGCTCTCGCCCCGGAGGTGGGCGCCCCCGCTCAGCCCCCTGCCGCCTCCCCGGTCACAGCCCCGGCCGCAGCGGCTCCGCCAGCCGCGCCCACCCCGGCACCACCACCATCGGCGCCGGCGCCGATGGCGATGAGCCACGCCGCCGGTGCTTCGGAACTGGGGCGACTAGCCGACGTGGTACTTGATGTCACCGTCGAACTGGGCCGCAGCAGGATCCCCATCAAGGAACTGCTGGCTCTCGACGAGGGCGGCGTCATCAGATTGGGTCGCCCGGTCGGAGAACCGGTCGACCTCCTCGTCAATGGGCTGGCCACAGCCCGCGGCGAGATCGTTGTGGTGGACGGACGACTCGGGCTCCGGGTCACAGAACTCATCGGGTAGCAGGAGAGACGCACGGCACGAATCATGGTTGTCGACAGCGCCTTCTCGGGGAGCTGGTCATCGGACCCGGTCAGCTGGAGCAGCGGATGCGGGTGCTCGGCGACCGCCCGCTCAGCGACGTGGTGACCGGGCTCAGCCGCACCATCTCCGACCTCCAGACAGCCGTGGCCCGAGCCCGCCTGCTCACCCTCGAAGGCACCTTCTCGAGAAGTGCAGCGTCTCGCCCGTGACACCTCGCGTGACCTGGGCGAGGACATCGCCTTGACGATGTCGGGTGCCGAAACCGAACTCGATCGCAGCATGATCGACACGGTGGCTGACCCGCTGGTCCATCTCCTCCGCAACGCCCTCGGTCACGAAGTCGAGAACCCCGACCTCACGACCTCGAGGGGCAGAGCGCCGAGAGGCAGGATCGACCTGGCAGCCAAGACCGAGGGCAACAGGTCATCATCGCCATCTCCGACGATGGCGCCGGAATCGACACCGAACAGGTGGCCGAGAAGGCGCTCGCCAAGGAGATCATCACCCCCGAAGGCCGCCGGGATGGACGAGGCCGACAAGCAGAACCATCTTCCTCCCCGGCTCAGCGTGGGACCCAACGACATCGGCGGAGTGCTGGGAAGCCCCGTCGTCACCATCCGCCGTGAAACCATCGGCATCATCCACGGCCGCCGTGTCATCGGACACAGCGAGCCCCCCACCGCGCCGTTCCAGGCCGTGGTGTTCCGCCACCGTTCGGACCGGTGGGCCCTGAGCGTCGACACCCTGCTCGAGCAGGCCGAGGTCGTCGTGAAGCCGTCCCCCGACGAGGTGGGCGACGTCCCCCACGTGGCGGGCGCCACCATCCTCGGCGATGGCCGGGTGAGCATGATCCTCGACCTGTCCGCAATCGTCACCAACCTGACCCGAAGGGACCTTCGCCACGCCTCGTGACCTCGTCGTTCTCCATGAACTGGCCAACATCGGTACCGGCCATGCCGCCACCGCCCTCAGCCAGCTCTTCAATCAACGGGTCGACATGACCCCACCCAGGTGCGTGAGTTGACGCTCAGTGAAGCGGTCGAGTTCTTGAAGCCCAACGACGACGAAGTCTCGGCGGCGCTGCTCCACCTCGAAGGCGATCTCGCCGGCCTGGTGGTGCTGCTCACCCCCAACAGCCGCGAGATGCTCGAGGCGCTCGGGATGGAACCGGGCATCGAAGTCGACGTCATCGCCGAATGCGGCAACATCGTCGCCGCCAAACTGGCGGACGCCATCGGGTCGATGACCTCGATCTACGGGCAGCCCTCCACCCCCGCCGCCGGGCTCACCGCCCATGCAGGTGTGGTCGCGCAATCGCGGCGAGCGAACTTCTAGCCGCGGCCGAAGAGGGCGATGGCGGCTTCGACCAGATCGGGATCGAGGGACTGGCCGCCTTCGAAGCGGAGGTCTTCTTCGATCTGGAGCTGGGAGGCGCCGGCGTTGGCGAGATCGTCGTAGTGATGGGCTACCGCCAGGATCCGGGCTCCGATGGGGATGTCGTTGCCGGCTCTGGCGTCGGGGAATCCGGTGCCGTCCCAGCGTTCGTGGTGGGCGCGGACGATGGCGGCGACGGCGGGACCGGCGTTGGGGAGCACGAACTTCTCGCCCCGCTCGGGGTGGCTGGCTCGGGCTTCCTCGAACTGGTCGGAGTTGGGGTCGAAGGCGGATGCGCCGAAGACGGCCTTGCCGACGTCGTGGAGACGGGCTGCCAGGCCGATCTCGGCTACTTCGCCGGGCTCGAGCTGCAGCTCGCGAGCGAGGTCGGCGGCATAGTCGGAGACACGGACGCTGTGGTCGCCGCGAGCGTCGAGGGCGTCGACGGCGTCGGCGACGCCGTAGGAGGCGCTGAGCTCGATGGAGGCGGCCGAATGCTGGCTGAGCTCCTCGGCGTCGACCATCCTCGGCTCGCGGGTGCGGGCCACTGCGAGGGCCCGGTCGGCCAGGAGCCGGAGGGTGGCGGCGTCGGAGGCGGCTTCGGGACCGGCCCATCCGACCGCTACCTCGATCGGCTCCCCGTTGGGCATGAAGGTGGCGCCGATGTCGAGGATCTCGGCCCCGAGTGCCAACGCAACCGGTGCCGGCATCGAGCCGGCCAGCACGGCCAGCATCGGTCCGAGGTCGAACATCTCGGCGGCGCGGTTGCCGGCGGCGCCGGCGATGGCGACGGCGAGCCGGCGCTTCGTGGCGGCATGACCGGCGGGGCCGATCTGGCGGAGCACACCCTCCAGGTCGAGATCGATGAGACCCAGTCGGGGCATGCCGCCGTCCTTGCCGAATTCGGCGAGGCGCAGCTCGAAGCCGCTCGATCCGGTGAGACCGGTGACCGGGTCGACGCTGAGGGCGGAGCCGCCGGCCCAGCTGCGATCGACTTCACTGAGATAGGCATCGACCATGTGGGTCGAGCCCTCACCGTCGAGAACCCGGACGGCGGAGCCTTCGGATCCTTCAGCGACGACCGCACATGCTCCCAGCGCCACCATCTCGGCGGCGATGGCTTCCCCACCCGGGTGACACACCACCACCACCGGGGCGGATGCTGCCAGGGCCCGGATGGAAGAACGCCGGGCGGCCGGTCCACGGGTGGAGGCCACAACGAGCGTCGGGTTGTCACCGGCATCCTCGACGATGTCGAGGTCGGCGTCGATGAGACGCCGACGGGACGGGGTCGGTAGCCACATGGCGAGGACGGTTCGTCCGCCACCGCCGAATGACCCGCTCGGCGCGGGCGGCGGCGCCGCCGGTTCGGGCGTGTCCTCGACCTCAGGGTCGTCGAGCGCTAGGTCTTCGGCCATCCCCTCTCCGGTCGGCCCGAACGCCGCCGGGGAAAGCCCGAACACCCGATCTCAGGCGCCGACCAGTACGTTCAGGTAGAGGGCCTCGATGTGGGAGACGGTTGCGTCTCCATGCCCTCGGCGGTCAGGGCGGAACGGAGCGCATGCAGCCCCTCAGCGGCACTGGCCTCGCCACGCAGACCGGCGTACGCAAGTTCCATTGCCTCGCGGTCGGCAGACCCCACCAGCACCCGTTCCATCGTCGACTGCACCAGCCCCGGCAGCCGTTCGTCGGTCCTGCGCAACGTCGAGATCATCTCGTCGTACTGCCGATCCAATGCGTCATCGCTCATGTCCCGTACCTCCTCGACACGCCGAGTAGAGGAGCGCGGTCGGCGGCACACGGGCGGTTGCGCGTTGCACGGAAGGGGCTAGAGCCAAGGGCCACTAGCTTCTGGCTACTGGCTACTGGGGTACCATTTCGAGTTCTGCGTAACGCGGTGACTTCACGTGTTGCGGGTGCCGTCCGGAGTTCCGAGCCAGAAGCCAGCAGCCAGCAGCCGGTGTCAGATCGCTTCCGGCAGATCCCAGTCGATCGGTTGGGGGTTCACGGCGCGCAGGCCGGGGATGAAGCGGGCGGGGACGACCACCATCATCCGATCACGCTTCTCGGCAACGTCGCCTCCCAGGATCGCTACCGCGCGTCGGGCGAGGGCGATGTGGATGGTGGGTTCGGGACGGATCGGTCCGGATACCTCGAGGACCACCATGGCACCGTCGACGGTGCCGGCGATCTCCACGACGTGTTCACCCATCGAGAGGGCATGACCGAGGACGGATCGCACCAAGGCTTCGATCAGCGGCGAGGGTGCGGTCATGGATGGGAGCGGACCTCTGACCTGGACCCGACCGCGGGGAACCCCGGCCGCGACCACCTCGGCCACCACGTCGCCGAGCGGCACGACGTCACTGGGCAGCTCGGCGTATACGCCGAGGCGTACCAGCTCCCGCAACTCGACCAGCTCGCGACGGAGCACCACCTGGGCTGCCGAGCTGACGAGGGCCCGATCGAGGGAGCCGAGGGTCTCGGCCATATCCGCCCTGGCATCCCCGAGCGCCCGGTCGAGCATGTCGACCTCCAGCTCGAGGGCGTCGACAGTGACGTCGCGCAGGCGGTCCCGGGCGGTGGCGTCGTCGAGGGCGGCGGAACGGAGCGACAGCTGTTGTTCCACTGCCCGCAGCGGCCGTCGCAGGGCGGCCAACGACAGTGGCACACGATCGATCCAGTCGGCACCCTCGGATCGACGTACGCCGGCAGCGAACCGGGCCAGCTGGAGTCGCTGAGTGACGACGGCAGCCACAGCTCCCAGCACGACGCCGATCACGGTGGCAGGAGCCAAGCCGACCGCAATTGATGCGGCAGCCAGCACCGCGCCCACTGACACCCACACCACCACTCTCAGAGCGCGCAGCGCAGCCGGCGCCGTGGCGGCGGAAATGGTCTTGGGGAGGCGTCGCATGTAGATATCCGGTCGGCATCGGCGGTTCCTGCTTTAGACCGCCCGCTGCCGTCCGATATCTGTCCACAGAAACGCTTGCCTCGTGGGGAGAGCAGTCGACAGGACCGCTCGTACCAAGGTTGACACGGACGTCGCCACCAGATCGATCGCAGGCCACAAGGAGGTCTTGGACTATGTCTCTGCGTATCAACAACAACATTGCGGCACTGAACTCGTACCGCAACCTCTCGTTCACCAACGTCCAGATGGGCAAGTCCCTGGAGAAACTCTCCTCGGGCTTCCGCATCAATCGTGCTGCAGACGACGCGGCCGGACTGGTCAAGTCCGAAGATCTCCGCTCGGAGATCAGGGGCAACCAGGCTGCCATCAAGAATGCTCAGGACGGAATCAGCTTCGTCCAGACGGCGGAGGGGGCACTCAACGAGGTCCACTCCATCCTCCAGCGGATGCGGGAACTGGCGGTTGACGCCGCCAACACCGCCACCACCGACGGAACCGCCCAGAACGCTGAAGTGCAAGAGCTGCTCGCTGAGCTCGACAGCATCGGAACCCGAACGACATTCGCCGGCAACACCGTCTTCGCCGACTACAGCACGAACGCCCTCACCTTCCAGGTGGGCGCCAACGCGGGTGACCAGCTGGCCATCACCGAAGATCTCGGGATGACCTCGGCTGACATCTTCGGTGCGACGCTGAGTGGTCTCGATCTGACGTCCGGCGCCGGGGCCACTGGGGCCCTTGCCAGCATCGACGCCGCCATCGGTTCGGTTTCGTCGGTCCGTTCCACCCTGGGTGCTTCCCAGAACCGGTTGGAGCACACGATCAACAACCTGAGCGTGGCGGTCGAGAACCTCACGGCCTCCGAATCCCGCATTCGCGACACCGACATGGCGATGGAGATGGCCCAATTCACCCGTCACCAGATCCTGGCTCAGGCGGGCACTTCGATGCTCGCCCAGGCGAATCAGGCGCCACAGAACGTGTTGTCCCTCCTCCGAGGCTGAGGGCAGACACCCGAACGAGACGTGAGGCGGGCGCTCCGGCGCCCGCCTCACGCGTGTGGTCGGGTTCGGACGGCCGGGTGGCGGTTGCGGCGCCCCGGCACCATCCCGAGG
>JBHJOH010000134.1:0-32433 GCA_050329955.1 Acidimicrobiia bacterium
GGTCGCGCCGGGGCTGGGCCGAGCCAGAACTCGATGGTCTCGACCAGATCGTCGAGGGTGGTGATGGGATGGGCGCCGTCCCTGATCAGCAGGTTGCATCCGACCGAGGTGGCGCGGTCGATGTCGCCGGGCACGGCCATGACTTCGCGTCCTTGGGCAACGGCGAGATGGGCGGTGATGAGCGCGCCACTCCGCACCGCCGCCTCGACGACGATCACCACCGACGCCAACCCGGAGATGATCCGGTTGCGGAACGGGAACCTCCAGGGCTCGGGCGTGATCCCGGGGCCGAACTCCGACACGATGCCACCGCCTGACTCGAGGATTCGCTCGCCCAGACGTCGGTTGCTGCGCGGATACCACACGTCGACCCCACTTCCCAGCACCGCCAGTGCGGTGCCGCCCACCTCCAGGCACCCCTCATGAGCGGCGGCGTCGACACCCAGAGCGAGCCCGCTGACGACCGGCCACCCCGAGCCGCCCACGGTCCGACCGATTCGGCGTGCCAGCTCCAGCCCATATCGGGTGGCTCGTCGACTCCCGACCACGGCCACCGCCGGCCCGGTGGGGATGGCGCCCCGCACGAACAGCCATGGAGGGGCGTCCGGCAACGAGGTGAGACCCGCCGGAAGCTCGTCGGCGGAGAGGAAGCGGACACCATCGACCGGCCAGCGCGTCGACGGATCCCGGCACGAAGCGACCTCCGATCGAACGGCCGACTCCCCCGCCAGCATCAACCGCCTGATCCGATCGGGATTCGACCCGAGCAGTGCCAGATCGAGCAAGGCGCTCACCAGGCCTCCCGGAACGACGATGCCTCCGCCACGTCGGCTTCACTGACCTGGTCGCGTCCGGCCAGGTCGGCGATCGTCCGTGCCACCCGTCGCACCCGGTCGTAACTCCTGCCGTTGAGGATCCCGGCATCACACGCCGTGGACAGCAGCCGACGCGCTCCGTCCTCGGCACCCAGCCGGTCGAGTGTGGCGGGGGTCAATTCGGCGTTCAGACAGCCCCGCTGGCGTTGACGCCCGACCGCCTCGGCGATCCGTGCCGCCACCGGCGCGGTACCCTCCCCCGCCGGACCGTCCAGATTCCCGGGACGACCCACCCACACCCGGAGATCGAACCGGTCGAGCAGCGGACCGGACAGCTTCCGCCGGTATCGCTCCACCGCCTGATCCGAGCAGCGGCATGCGACGTGGCGGTCTCCCCGGTGCCCGCACGGGCACGGGTTGGTGGCAGCAACCACCTGGCACCGGGCCGGATATCGAACACTGCAACCCCGACGTGCGATGTCGATGACACCGTCTTCGATGGGTTGGCGTAGCGCGTCGAGCACCCCCGACGGGAACTCCCCGAGTTCGTCGAGGAACAGGACACCCCGATGTGAAAGTGTGATCTCCCCCGCCACCGCATACCCGGATCCCCCGCCCAGCAGGGCGGCCTGGGAGGCGGAGTGGTGGGGCGAACGGAACGGCCGTCTGGCACCGTCCGGGAACGGTCGGTCGGCCGATTCCCAGATGCACAGCACCTCGAGCCGCTCGTCGCGTGTCAACTCCGGGAGCAGTCCGGGGAGCCGCCTGGCCAGCATCGACTTGCCACTCCCGGGCGGTCCGATGAAAAGCAGATGGTGCCCCCCGGCGGCGGCCACCTCGATCGCCCTTCGGGCCAGGGCCTGGCCGCGGACATCGGCCAGGTCTTCGATTGGCGGACCAGATCGACGCTCCTGAACCGGAATCGGGCGCCGAAAGCCGTCGCGAGCGGCTGCGATGGCCTCGGCCAACGATCTGACCGGGCGGATGTCAGCGCCCTCGACCACTGCCGCGTCGGCAGCGGATGCCACCGGCACGATGCAGGGCACACCCAACTCGGCGGCGATCACCGCTGCCGCCACGACGCCGCGGGCCCGCCGGACGGTGCCGTCGAGAGCCAGTTCGCCGACCGACACCACCCTCCCGGCCGCCTCGGGGATGGCCCCGCACGAAGCGAGCACACCGAGCGCGATCGGCAGGTCGAACGCCGGGCCGGCCTTGGGGATGTCGGCCGGAGCCAGGTTGACGATGAGCGCCCGGGAGGGAAAGTGGAACCCGGACGACTTGATGGCGGCCCGAACCCGGTCCTTGGCCTCGCGCACGGCAGTATCGGGAAGACCCACCAGCGAGAACCGTTCCTTCCCCGCGTACACGTGTGCTTCGACGTGAACACGGCTCGGTCGAGCACCCACCAACGTTGCAGAAGAGGTGACAGCGAACATGAACGAGACACTACGGATGAGGTGAGACAGAAACGGGAGAGCTACTAGTTACCGGCTTCGGTCACTGCTTCTGACCCCATATGACTGACCAGTAGCCAGTAGCCAGTGGCCAGTGGCCAGAAGCCAGAAGCCAAAGCCAGCCACTTGTGGCTATCTCCCCCTGAATTCCGGCCGGCGTTTCTCTAGGAACGCCGAAACGCCTTCCGCCATGTCTTCGCTGCCGAGACAGATCGATTGGGATTGGCCTTCCCAGTCGAGGGCGTCCTCGAACGACGTCTCCCAGGCGCGGTCGATGCCCTGTTTGGTGAACATCTGGGCGACGGGAGCACCGCCCAGGAAAGACGTTGCCAGCTCGTGCACCCGGTGGTCGAGCTGGGCGGGTTCAACCAGCTCGAGGCACAGTCCGATCGCATGAGCTTCCTGGGCCTCCACGATACGGCCGGACAGGGCCAGCTCTTTGGCCCGTTGCGGTCCGACCAGTCGCGGAAGCAGCCAGGTGCCACCGAAGTCGACCGTCAGACCACGTTTCACGAATATCTCCGAGAACCTGGCGCGGGTGGTTGCGATCACGACGTCGCATCCAATCGCCAGGTTCATCCCGGCACCGGCCGCCACGCCGTCGACGGCGGCGATGGTGGGTTTGGTCAACCGGCGGAGGGCGGCGGCGGCATCGGCGACCCGGTTCATGCGGCGCTTGTGCTCAGCGACACCGTGGTCGTTCTCCACACGCGAAGCATCGAGGTCGGCACCCGAGCAGAACTCGCCGCCGGCGCCCGTGATCACCAGGACCCGAGCGTCGGATCGCTCGAAGTCGAGGAACCCCCGCTGCAGGTCCTGCCACCCTTCAGGTGAGGGAACGGCGTTCCGGCGGTGGGGGCGATCCAGCACCATCGTGCGAACGGCTCCACGGTCCTCGATTCTGATCCAGTCCATCCTCCGAGGTTACGGGATACCGCATCACCGGGCGCCCCACCTACCCTGGGACCCGTCATGGGCCTCAATCCGTTCCGTCCCCAGTCGAAGACCCGGTTCGACATCGCCATGGTGGTACTCGCTCTTCTGGCCACCGCCGGCGGGGTCGCCTGGGCGCTGTTCGGAGGTTGACGGTGACCGACGACGTGGCCGTGCTCCCGGTTCAACCGCATGCTGCCCGCAAGGTCTACCTGTGCCCTGGATGTTCGGGCACGATTCCGCCGGGGACGTTTCATCTGGTGGTCGTCCCCGAGCACGAGCCCGATCTTCGCCGCCACTGGCACCACGGGTGCTGGCACAAGGATCTGCGCCGTCGCAACGGGCGCACGGCACTCATCTAGACCTGAGGCGGCTGACAGCTACAGTGCGCGGCCGACACCTGGAGGGCGACACCTGGAGGGCAAAGGGTGTCGCCAGGATCGATCGAATTCCCGGGCGGAAGTACCGGAAGTGACGCGCCCATACGGAGGAACGATGACGAACAAGACGGCCCTGATCACGGGCATCACCGGGCAGGACGGCTCCTATCTGGCTGAGCTGCTGCTCTCCAAGGGCTACACGGTCCACGGCACCGTGCGCAGGGCCTCCACGTTTGGGACCGAGCGCCTCGACCATCTCTACGTCGACCGGCATCAGCACGAGGCCAGACTGTTCCTCCATTACGCCGACCTGGCCGATGCCGGGTCGTTGGCGCAGTTGGTGGCCGAGGTCAAGCCCGACGAGGTCTACAACCTGGCCGCCCAATCACATGTGGCCGTCTCGTTCCGCAACCCGCTGTACACCGCTGACATCGTGGCGATCGGCACGCTCCGCCTCCTCGAAGCGATCAGGATGCTCGACAAGCCGGTGCGCTTCTACCAGGCCTCCAGCTCGGAGATGTACGGCAAGGTCGTCGAGACTCCGCAGTCGGAGACGACACCGTTCTACCCACGCAGCCCGTACGGCGTGGCCAAGGTGTATTCGTTCTGGCAGGTCGTGAACTACCGAGAGTCCTACGACATGTTCGCCACCAACGGCATTCTCTTCAACCACGAGTCACCCCGACGGGGCGAGACCTTCGTGACCCGCAAGATCACCCGGGCGGCGACCCGCATCAAACTGGGACTTCAGGACACCCTGTTCCTCGGCAACATCGACGCCGAACGCGACTGGGGATTCGCCGGTGACTACGTCCGTGCCATGTGGCTCATGCTCCAGCACGAGACCCCCGACGACTTCGTGATCGCCACCGGTGAGCGCTACTCGGTGCGTCATTTCCTCGATGCCACCTTCGGCATGCTCGACATCGACTGGAACAACCACGTCGAGTTCGACCCGGCATACCTGCGACCCGCCGAGGTGGAGATCCTCCAGGGCGACGCCACAAAAGCCGAGAACGAACTCGGCTGGAAGCCCGAGGTGTCCTTCGAGGGCCTGGTCGAGATGATGGTGCAGTCCGACCTGGAACTCGCCCGCCAGGAGCGGGCGCTGGTGGATGCCGGTCTCAAGGCCAACGAGTGGAGGACCGGACGCCCATGAGTGTGATCCACGGCGCCAAGGTCCTGGTCACGGGTGGAGCGGGGTTCCTCGGTCGACAGGTGTGCGCCCAGCTCACCGCCGCCGGGGCGTCGGAGCTGGTCATTCCCCGCCGGGCCGATCACGACCTGACCGAACAGCAGGTGGTGCGCGACCTGATCGCCGACACCGCCCCAGAGGTGGTGGTGCACTTGGCGGCCGAAGTGGGCGGGATCGGGGCCAACATGGCCAACCCGGGCCGCTACTTCTACGCCAACGCAGCCATGGGGATCAACCTCATCGAGGAGAGCCGCCGGGCCGGGGTTTCCAAGTTCGTCCAGGTGGGCACCGTGTGCGCCTACCCCAAGTTCACCCCGGTCCCGTTCCGCGAGGAGGACATCTGGGACGGGTACCCCGAGGAGACCAACGCTCCCTACGGGGTCGCCAAGAAGAGCCTGCTGGTGATGCTGCAGAGCTACCGCCGGCAGTACGGCTTCAACGGCATCTACCTGCTCCCGGTGAACCTGTACGGGCCGTGGGATAACTTCGATCTGGAAACGTCGCATGTGATCCCGGCCCTCATCCGCAAGTTCGTGACCGCCCGTGACGAAGGTAACGACACCGTGACCCTGTGGGGCACCGGAAACCCCAGTCGCGAGTTCCTCTATGTGACCGATGCCGCCGCCGGCATCGTGGCGGCCACCGAGCGTTACAACGGCGAGGAGCCTGTGAACCTGGGCAACGGCCAGGAGGTCCCCATCAGGGAGCTGGCCGAGACCATCTCGAGGCTGGTCGGTTTCCATGGCGAGATCGTGTGGGACACCTCCCGTCCCGACGGTCAGCCGCGCCGGGCTCTCGACGTCACCAGGGCCCGGGAGTACTTCGGCTGGCAGGCCGAGGTCGACTTCGAACAGGGCCTACGCGAGACCATCGAGTGGTGGGAATCCCATCGGGGGTGACTCCCGCCACCCGGAGGATGAGGTGCCCGGCTATGGATCGCGACTGGTCACTCCGATGACGGCCAGCGCCGTGCCGATTGCCGTCCACCCGAGCACCACCGTCAGCGCCTGAGCGAACGGCATCTCCATGATGAACCCCATCCCGAACCCGCCCGACAGGTCGGTGACAAGCTCGACGAACAAGGCGGTCGAGGCCGTGGTCAACGAGACGTTGCGGTAGGGCTCCCAGAAGGCTCCGACGCCTTCGAACAACGAGAACGCCAGCACGGTGCCGATCGACACACCCATGTTGCGCATGAGGGAGACGGCACCGAGCCCCAACGCCGTCCATGTCACCTGGGTGATTGCCGTCTTCCACACCAGACCGAACCAGGTGGACGCGGAGAGGCCCTCACCTTCGGTGAACGCGATCGCAAGTACCGCCCAGCCGCCGATCGCCGCCAGCATGGCCAGCCAGGACGCCACCGAGCACACCACCAGCTTCGACAGGAGGTGCATCCAACGACGGGCCTCCTGGGTGACCGCCGTCGCGAAGATGGGTGTGGTCACCTCGCTTCCCAGGAACACCACTGCCAGGATCAGGGGAAACCACGTCTGTCCCACCGCCTGCTGGGCACCCAACAGGAGCGCATCGGAACGGGGGAACTCGGGGAGTTCGGGGATCGCCTCGGGGGCAACCACTGGGAGCGCCACCAGCAGCACCGCCGCCAGCCCGGTGAACACCGCCAGAACCCCCACCAGCACCCAGAACAGCCAACGCTTCCGCAGCTTGAGAATGTCTGCTCGGAGCAGGCCGATCATGACGCCTCCCGGGTGAGGTCGAGGAACACCGACTCCAGGCTGGCGCGCTCCCTCATCAGTTGCGAGGGGTAGAGGCCGGCGTCCGCCAACGCCCGGGCGATGAGCGAACCCTCGGATTCCGCCACCACCAGCCGACCGTCGACCACCGTGACAACCATGCCGGTTGCAGTCAGTGCCGCCAAGGCGGCGTCGACCGATCCGATCTCGACGACGAACCGCCCATCGGCGCCGAGGAGATCATCGACAGAGCCGGTTGTGACCAGCCTGCCCTGGTTGATCACGATCACGTGGTCGGCCAACTCCTCGACGTCGGTCAGATTGTGGCTCGACACCACCACTGTCTTGCCCCGCTCCTCGACCAGCGCCCGCAGTCGGCGTTTGAGGTCGACCTGACCCTGCGGATCGAGCCCGTCGAGGGGTTCGTCGAGGATGAGGAGCTCAGGGTCGGCGAGCATGGCCTGTGCCAGCGCCAGCCGTTGACGCATCCCCTTCGAGAACTGACCCACTCTGCGGCTCGAAACGTCGGACAGCGACACGAACTCGAGCAGCTCGTCTATCCGGTCAGACCCGGCTCCGATCGTGAAGGCAGCCGACCGGAGGTTGTCGGTGGCCGACAGGGTCTTGTGGAGACCGGGCTCTTCGATGACGGCGCCGACCTGTTTGACGATGGTGGCGGTCTCAGGCCCAACCTCCATGCCGAGCACCTGGATGCTGCCGGACGTGGGGCGGGTCAGCCCGAGCATCGCTCGGAACGACGTCGTCTTGCCAGCGCCATTGGGACCGAGAAACCCGGTGAGCCGGCCCTTGGGCACGGCGACGGAGAGACCGTCGAGGGCCCGGGTGGTCTTGTACTGCTTGACGACGCCGTGAAAGACGACCGCAGGTTCGAGGGCGTTCATGCTTCGACTGTACGCAGCGTGCACGATTCCGTCGTCCCCCGCGCGGGCGAGACACGGCTCCCCCGCCGGAGGGAGCATCAACGGTCGGGCAGCCAACGAATGTCGACCCCGTCGCGACCGAACCGGACCGTCACCAGATCGATCCTCGAGCAGCGGGGCATGGCGGCACGCGCCGAACGCCGAACCCGCTCCAGTTTCGAATCATCGAAAGCAACGAGTGGGTCTTCTCCCCAGCGGCTGCGAACCTCGACGGCCACGCGTTGGCGACCGTCGAGCACAACCAGATCGAGTTCGCCGTTGGGAACGACGAGGTTGCGGGCGACGATGTGACAGCCGCGTCTGACGAGAAACCGCGCCACCAGCGACTCCCCCAGCGCTCCCAGATCACCTCGCAGATCACCTCGCAGATCACCTCGCCTACCGCCTTGCAGACCACCGCGCAGATCACCTCGCGGATCACCTCGGTTCATAACCCCTCTATACCGGCCAGGTGTGACAGAAACACCGACTCCGGACGCGAGCAGGCTGAGTGGGCTGGGTTCTAGAGGCCCCCGACCCGATCGTATGGCCAGATCCGTACGACGGCCTTGCCGATCACATCCTCGACCGGGATCGGCCCGATGAACCGGCTGTCCTGGCTGCATCCTCCACAACGATGGTCACCCATCACCCAGATCATGCCCGCGGGGATGGTCTGAACCGCCATGTCCGCCATGCCGGCGTCAGAGATGTAGGGCTCGTAGATCGGTGAGTCGTTCACGATCACCTCGTTATCCCTGATCTCCACCCGGTCGCCCCCGAGAGCGATCACACGTTTGATGAGGTCCTCCTGGCCCGAACTGCGGATACCGAGCGCGTCGAGCACCGCCTTGACCACGTTCTCGGCGACCGACATCTCGACCTCGGGCCCGGTCTCGAAGACGATCACGTCTCCCCGTTCGATCTCACCGAAGCGGTAGGTGAGCTTGGACACCATCACCCGATCGTTCACCTGCAGCGTCTCGAGCATCGACTCAGAGGGGATGTAGAAGGGCTGTACCACGAAGGTCTTGAGAAGGACGGCGATGATGAGCGCTCCGAGCAACAAGCCGGGGAGCTCGAGGATGAACGAGCGCGGTTTCTCGGCTTTCGGTGTCGTTTCGGTACCACTCATCGGATCGCAGCCTACGCCGTCGCTGCCCTTAGCTCCCGGAGCTAGAGGGACACCCCTGGCTCCAGTTTCTCGATGTTCACATCACGGAAGGTCAGAACGGTCACGGCCTGCAGGAACCGGGCCGGACGGAACATGTCCCACACCCAGGCGTCGCCCAGGATGATCTCGAAATACACCGATCCACCCGCCTCGCGGCGTTGCACATCGACTTCGTTGGCCAGATAGAAGCGGCGTTCGGTTTCGACCACATACGAGAACATCGGCAGAACATCGCGGTACTCGCGGTAGATCTGCATCTCGACTTCGGCTTCGAAGCGTTCGAGGTCCTCGTCCATGTTGTCGCCGTCCGCCTCACCGGCCATCGCGCACCCCGTTCAAAGTTGTCCGAGCCGATCGACGGGCCAGATCCTGAGCACTGCCCGCCCCACCACGCTTTCGGCTTCGACGGCACCGAACACCCTGCTGTCCGAGCTCTCGTTGCGGTTGTCACCCATCACCCACAGCCAACCCTCATCGATGCGGCGCTCCGCCATGCCCGACATCTCCACGCCTTCGTTGAGGTAGGGCTCGACCACCGGCTCACCGTTGACCAGGACCTGGTTGTCACTGATCTCCACGGTATCGCCGCCGAGGGCGATGACCCGCTTGATGAGGTCCTCCTGCCCCGAACTGCGGATGCCGAGCGCGTCCAGGACGGCCTCCACGACCCGCTCGGGGCCGGACTGCTCGAGCGCCGGACCGGTTTCGAAAACGACCACGTCCCCCCGCTCGATGTCACCGAAGCGGTACGAGAGCTTCGAGACCATCACCCGGTCGTTGACCTCCAAGGTGTGCACCATCGACTCGGAAGGTATGTAGAACGGTTGCACGATGAACGTCTTGATGACGATCGCCACCACCAGGGCGGCGAGGAGCAATGCGGGTAACTCCAGCAGGAAGGTGACGCCGCCCGGTCTGGACGGCCGTTCTGCCGGAGCCGTGCTCATCCCCTCGGTGCTCAGTCGCGCAGCTCTTTGATTCGCGCCGACTTGCCGGAGCGCTCACGCAGGTAGTAGAGCTTGGCGCGGCGAACATCGCCACGACGGCTCACCTCGATCTTCTGGATGATCGGAGCGTGAACCGGGAACACCCGCTCGACGCCGACGCCGAAGCTGATCTTGCGAACGGTGAACGAGGCTCTGAGGCCGGAGCCGTTGCGGGCGATGACCACACCCTCGAAGACCTGCACGCGCTCGCGGCCTCCCTCGACCACGCGAACGTGGACCTTCACGGTGTCGCCCGCCCGGAAGTCGGGGACGTCGTCGCGAAGGTACGCGCCTTCGACCATGTCGAGCTTGTGCATGACGGGACTCCTGTTACCGATGGTGCAGTCTTGAACGGCCGTTCCGAACCTGCCCAGAACCCTGATTCGAGGACAGTTCCGTGACCGGTTCGCAACGTGGTTCGCAACCGCGTTGAAGAGGCAGCCAGAAACTGCAAGTTGAATCCTATCAGCTCAGAGAGGGGGGTCCATCCATCTGCCCGTCGAGCAGTGCCGCCAGGTCGGGACGCCGCTCCCGGGTCCGCCGAACCCGCTGATCCAGGCGCCACGCCTCGATCCGGGCGTGGTCGCCCGACAGCAGGATGTCGGGAACCTTCCAACCCCGGAACTCGGCGGGTCGGGTGTAGACGGGGTCTTCCAACAGGCCACCCCGGTACGACTCGGTCACGGTGGAGCCGGCGTTTCCGACCACTCCTGGCACGAGACGGGCCACCCCTTCGATCACCGCCAACGCCGCCGCCTCCCCACCGGCGAGCACGAAGTCGCCCAGCGAGACCTCCTCGTCGATGAAGTGGTCGATCACCCGCTGGTCGATCCCCTCGTATCGGCCGCAGACGAGGGTCAGGTGGTTCACGCCCGCCCAGCGGTCGAGATGAGCCTGTCGTAGGGGCGCCCCTGACGGCGTCATGACCACCCGGTGCGAGGCCGCCAGCGGCTCCAACGCGGCCGCCAACGGCTCGACCATCATCACCATGCCGGGGCCGCCACCGAAGGGACTGTCATCGACCTGACGGTGAACACCCTTGCCATGAACCCGCGGGTCGGCGGCGTCCACGCTGACGATTCCCGCCTCGATCGCCCGTCCCACCACGCCGAGCCGCAACGGTGACTCGAAGAACTCGGGGAAGATGGTGACGACGGTGATGCGCACGGTGTCATTCAAGTCGAACCCCGGTCACCCCGAGCCCGGCGTCGTCCGCCTGGCGGCGATGGGGTCCGTCAGATCAGCTTGCGCTCGGCCGCCCAGCGGGTCAGCTCGTTGCGATTGGCCAGCTGGAGCTTGCGCAGCACCGATGACACGTGGGTCTCGACGGTCTTGACCGAGATGAACAGCTCTTCGCCGGTCTCGCGGTAGGTGTAGCCGCGGGCGATGAGCTGGAGCACCTCCCGTTCACGGGCGCTGAGCGATCCCAGCTCGGAGTCGACCGCGCTCACCGGGATCGAGGAGAACGCATCGAGCACGAACCCGGCCAGGCGGGGCGAGAACACCACGTCGCCTCCCGCCACCCGGCGAATGGCGTCGGCCAGTTCCACCGACGAGATGGTCTTGGTGACGTAGCCCCGAGCGCCCGCCCTCACCACCGACACCACGTCGCCGGGGGCGTCGGATGCCGACAGCGCCAGAAACAGGGTGTCGGGCTTCGTCTCGCGGACCCGCTCAACCACCTCACGGCCACCGCCACCGGGAAGGTGCACGTCCAGCAGCACCACGCCGGGGTCGCGCTCGAGGATCAACTCGATGGCCGCCTGGGTGTCAGAGGCCTCCCCCACCACCACGATGTCTTCGGGCAGCTCGGCGCGCACCCCCGCCCGGAAGAGATCATGGTCGTCGACGATGAACAGTTCGATGCTCACAACGGGGCCTCCAGGCTCCACTCGGTTCCACGTTCCCGACCGGTCCTCACCGAGGCCGATCCTCCCACACGCTGCATTCTCGCCCGGATCGAATCGGAGATACCGCGCCGGTCGGGGCCAACCGCGCCCGGATCGAAGCCGCGACCCCGATCTCGGACGTAGGCAACCACCCGGTCTGCCTCCACCTCGACGTACAGGGCGATCTGAGTGGCGCCGGAGTGTTTGGCGGCGTTCACGGCGGCTTCACGCACCGCTCCCACCATCGCCTCGACCCTCGGGCTGGTTGGGAGGTCCCCAACCACCACCACTTCGACGGGCACCCCGTAGCGGTCCTCGACGTCGGAAGCAGAACGACGGATGAGATCGGCCAGATCACCCTGATCGCGGCGCTCGGAACCGTACAGCCACTCCCTCAGCTCGCGCTCCTGGCGCCGGGCGAGCGAGGTGACCTCGGCGGGTCGATCGGCGGCCTTCTGGATGAGGGCCAGCGTCTGAAGGACCGAGTCGTGCAGGTGCTCGAAGATCTGGGTGCGCTCGGTGGAACGCGCCAGGGCCTCGGTGGTCGACCTCATTCGTTGGTCGGCACGGCGCAGCACGCCGATCGCCCAGGTCGCTATGGAGGCTCCCGCCATGTACACGATGATCTGGGACATCGGAACGAGCACCGCTCTGTTGCCGACGGCGTCGAGGGTCAGATCCCCGCTCGTCACCCCGGCCAGGGTTATGGCGGAGACCCAGGCGGCACGTCGGCTGCGGATGGCGGCTACCACTACGGCCAGGATCGGCATGCCGCCGTAGTAGGTGTTCTCGACCTGGGCCAGGGCGGTGGCGGTGAGCTCGGTCCCAGCGGACAGTGCCGTCCCCAGGGTGAGAGCGAAGACGGCCAGGGCGAGGTCGCCACCGACGAGCAGCCGCGACGTCGCCAGGGTGGGGTCGGTTCGGTACACAACGGAAGTGGCGATCCCCCATGCGACCGCCAAGCCGATCGACACCATCACCCATTGCGGCGCGCCGGCGGAGCGATCGAGCAGCGTCAGCAGACCCAGCAGCGCCCACCACCCGAAGCCGAGGAGCCGGGCGCCTTGGGCAACCCGTCGCAACACCGACTCGAACTCATCGGTGGACTCGGACCCGAGCATCTCCATTCGCATCAGGTTACGACCGGATGCGTGGACGTCGATGCTTCGCGGTCGACCGGGGGCAACGCAGCGGGCAGAGCTCACCATTCTGCATCCCCGGTTGCCCTAGCCTTGCGTGGTGCGTGCGGCCACTCTTCTCCTCGTCGTCGGGCTCACCGCCTGCAGCTTCGCCGATTTCAACCCGGCCACGACCGAGCAGGCGTCGACCACTACCACGGTCACGACTGCGCCCACCACGGCCGCCCCTCTCGAACCGGAACCCGCCGTGGCAGTGGGTCCCTGCGCCGACGAATCGGCGCCGTTCACCGAAACGGGAACCATCGGCTCCGGCGGCGCAGCCAGATCCGACGCCGCCGTCATCGACTCCTTCGATTGGGTCATCCACGAGGACTGCGAGCGTCTCCGCATGTCCTTCTCCACTCCCGAGGGCGCACCGGCGGTCGCCACGCCCATCGTCGGGGCCGAACTGATCCGTCACGTCGGTGTGGTCCGGGTGGAATTCGCCAGCGGCATCACCGAGGCCGCCGTCGTCGATCATGTGATCGACACCCCGCTCATCGACCGGGTCTCGGTGTTCTCGTCGGTCGCCGGGACGCTGGTCGCCGACATTCACCTGGCTGCACCGGCGTTCGCTCGCATCCTCACCGAGGACAGCCCGGCCGCGCTCGTGATCGACCTGGTCGCAGGCGGCCCCGCCTACGCCACCCGGGCCCTGCGCCAGCCCGACATGGTGGTTCTGGGCCCTGATCCGGCGTTCGCTGGATACCCGATCACGATCAGCGGATATGCCGACTCGTCGAGTTTCGAGAGCCTCACGGGAACACTCGAAGCAGCCGACGGCAGCGTGGTGGTAGGGACCTCCGCCGTTGCCGAGAACCCGGGCGGCTGGGGCGGCTTCGCAATGGTCTTCCCCGATGGGCCGTCCGGAGAACTGACCATCACCCTCGAAGACGGCCCCACACTCGAACTCACGGTTCCGTGAGCAGCCCCTCGACGTCGGCGAGCTGAACGAAGCCGGCTTCGATGTCGACCAGCGGCACCAGCTCGGACACGAACGGCACCTCGACCTCGAGGCCCTCGGTGGTGGTCACCGCCAACCGATCCTGGGCGACACCTTCCACGATGGCATCGACCACGCCTCTGGCCGCGCCGGTGTGATCGACAACCCGAAGGCCTACCAGGTCATCGGGCCACCACTCGTCCTCACCAAGGTCGCGCCGCGATGCCGCCGGAATGGTGAGGCGCAGCCCGCGCAGAGCTTCGGCGGCGGTACGGTCGACCACTCCGGAGAACTTGACGATGAGACGTCCGTCGGCGCTACGGCTGGACTCGACCGCCATCTCACCCCGCTCGGAACCCACCAGCGCGCCCGGGGCGAACCGCTCGGGGTTGTCGGATTGGGCCATCACGAAGACATGGCCGGCAAGGCCGTGAGCCTTGCCGACGATGCCCACCAGGACGTGGCCGTCTGGATCAGTCGAGGAATTCGACTCCGGCACTGAGACCCTCTTCGTCGGCGGCGGCCTGTGCCACGGTACGGATGGCGCGGGCCACTCGACCGCGGCGCCCGATTACGCGACCGAGGTCGCCCTTGGCGGTGCGCACTTCGGCCACCACCTCGTCGGGCCCCAGTTCGACCATCGTCACCTCGACCTCTTCGGGGGTCTCGACGATCTCACGGACGACATATCCGACAACGTTGGCGACGATCTCACCTTTGGCCACGCTCATTCCTCCTCACCGCCATCGGTTTCAGCGGCGGTCTCGGCGGCCTCGGCCTCGAGCTCGGCCGGCTCCGGTTCGGCGGCGACGGCAACCGCAGCTGCGACAGCAGTGGCGGCGGCGGCAGCAGTGACCTCGACGGGCTCCTTGGCCGGCACCGTGTGGATCTTCCCGGCCGCGATTTTGTAGCGCGACATGGCGCCGCTGATCTCGAGGAGCTTGGCCACCGGCTCGGTGGGTTGGGCACCCTTCTGCATCCAGGAGATCGCCTTGTCGTTGTCGATCTCGATCAGCGAAGGATCCTGGTTGGGGTCGTACCGGCCGATCAGATCGATGTAGCGACCATCCCGGGGGGCGCGGCCGTCGATGACCACGACGCGGTAATAGGCGGAGCGCTTCTTGCCCATCCGCATCAGGCGCATTTTCACGGCCATTCAATCCACCTCTGTCTGTTGAGAGTTCTTGTTCGGTTACCGCCGGTCGCCGACGGCACGCAAGCGGACGGTTCAGCGGCGACCGCGTCGGGCCTGGGGCATTCCGGGCATTCCCGGGATCCCTCGGCCACCGGCCATCATCTTCATCATCTTCTGCGCGTCGGCGAACTGCTTGAGCAAACGGTTCACGTCCTGGGGGGTCGTGCCCGACCCGGTCGCGATCCGTTTGCGTCGGCTGCCGCCGATGATCTTGGGGTTCCGCCGTTCCTCTGGCGTCATCGATCGGATGATCGCCTCCACCCTGGCGAGGTCTTTGTCGTTCACATCGACATCACGCAGTGCGGAACCGGCGCCCGGCAGCATAGCAAGCACGTCCTTGAGAGGCCCCATCCGCTTCAGCATCTGGAATTGGGTGAGGAAGTCCTCCAGATCGAACTTGCCCTTCTGCATCTTCGCAGCGGCCCTCTCGGCCTCGGCCTGGTCGAAGGTCTCCTCCGCCTTCTCGATGAGGGTGAGGACGTCGCCCATCCCCAGGATCCGTCCCGCCATCCGGTCGGGATGGAACGGTTCGAAGTCGTCGAGACCCTCACCGATACCGGCGAACTTGATGGGAACACCCGTCACCTCGCGTACCGAGATGGCCGCACCGCCGCGGGCGTCGCCGTCGAGTTTGGACAGCACCACCCCGGTGACCCTTGTCTGCTCGGCGAAACCGCGGGCGACATTGACGGCGTCCTGACCGGTCATGGCGTCGACCACCAGCAGCACCTCGTGCGGTTCGACCTCCTTGCGGATGTCGGACAGCTCGTCCATCAACTCCCGGTCGATCTGGAGCCGGCCGGCGGTGTCGATGATCACCGTGTCATGGCCGAAACGGATCGCCTCCTTCATACCGGCCTTGACCAGCCGGCGCGGCTTCGAGGTGCGGTCTGTGAACACCGGAACATCGATACGGCGGCCCAGCGTCTCCAACTGGTCGACGGCACCCGGACGTTGCAGGTCGGCCGCGATGAGGAACGGGCGGCGCCCCTGCTTCTTGAGGTGCTTGGCGAGCTTGCCGGCCGAGGTGGTCTTGCCGGAGCCCTGCAGCCCCACCATCAGGATCGTCAGCGGCGACGGCCCCTTGTTGAGCGGCGCCGGCGAAGACCCCAGCGTGGCGATCAGCTCTTCGTGGACGATCTTGATGACCTGCTGGCCAGGGCTGAGGCTCTTGCCCACATCGGCCCCGAGCGCCCGCTCCTTGATCCGACCGAGCAGGTCACGCACGACCGCAACGTTGACGTCCGCCTCGAGCAACGCCAGCCGAACCTCGCGCAGCGCAGCATCGACGTCGGCCTCGCCGAGGCGACCCTTGCCCCGCAGCCGATCGAAGACGCCCTCGAAACGTTCGGTGAGTGTGTCGAACATGAAAGAACGAGCGTAGTCAGATGCCGGATAGCTGCTGGCTGCTGGGAAGCGACGAGCGACAGAAGCCAGAAGCCAGCAGCTGTCTCTTGGTACCCTCCCTTCCATGACCTCTCCTGACGCTCGCGACGAGGCTCTTCGTACCGACATCCGCCGTCTCGGGGCTCAGTTGGGCGAGGCGCTGACCAGGCAGCACGGCGCCGGTTTGCTGGAACTGGTCGAGGAGGTACGGGCCTCGACGAAGGCGATAAGGACCGAACACGACGTTCAGGCGCCGGGTCGGCTCGAACATCTGCTCGAGGGGCTCGACATCCACGATGTCATAAATCTTGTGCGGGCGTTCTCCGCCTACTTCTATCTCGCCAATGTGGCCGAGCAGGCTCATCGGGTGGGCGATGGCGCCTTTCTCGACGAGGACCGCACCGTGCGCGCCACCGTCGACCGGGTGCTGCAGGCCGATCTCGACCCGGATCTGGTGAGGGCGGTGGTCGAGCGACTGGAACTGCGCCCGGTGTTCACGGCCCATCCCACCGAGGCGACCCGCCGAACCCTGCTCACCAAGCTCGGCCACGTGGCCGACCTGCTCGACGACCGACTCGACCCGCGGGGAACGGATGGGGACCGGGCACGCATCGACCGGAGGATCGCCGAGCTCATCGACCAGATCTGGCAGACCGACGAACTGCGCGCCGAACGACCGGCCCCGATCGACGAGGCCCGGTCGGCGGTGTTCTATCTGAATCAGATGTTCTCGGAGGTGATGCCCGACCTCGGCGAGGAGATCGCTCTCAACCTCGACCGCCTGCTGCCCGGTTCTGCGAGCCGGGCACCGATCAGGTTCGGAACCTGGGTGGGCGGCGACCGGGACGGCAACCCCAACATCACTCCGGGCGTGACCATGCATGTGCTGGAGATGCAGCACGAGCACGGTCTCCGCAAACTGATCGAGCAGGTAGAGGAGGTCGCCGAGGAGCTGTCCACCTCCACCAGGATCGCCGCGGTGACCGCGGGGCTGGCCGCCGGCCTCGAAGAGGACCGCGAACTGCTGCCCGACGTGTGGCAACGGTTCCATCGACTCAACGCCGGTGAGCCGTACCGCCTCAAGTGCGCCTACATCCACCAGCGGTTGCTCAACACCCGCAAGCGCATCACCGAAGGCTCGCGCCACGTCCCCGGTCGGGACTACGCCGAGCCGAGTGAACTGCTGGCCGACATCGCCCTGCTCCGCTCCTCGCTCGAGGAGAATGCCGGCGAGCTGATCGCACACGGGGTGGTGCTCCGGTTGCAGCGCAACGCCACGACATTCGGGTTCCACCTCGCCACCATGGACATCCGCGAGCACGCCGACCGCCACCACGAGGCTCTCGCCCAGCTGTATGAGCGGCTCGAAATCGACTACGCCGGACTCGACCGGGCGGCACGGAAGGAGCTGTTGGCAAGCGAGCTGGCGAACCGACGCCCACTCGCACCTGTCACCACCAGCCTCCACGATCGCGCTGTCGCCACCTTCGGCACCTTCACCGCCATCCGGGAGGCCCTCGATCGCTTCGGCGACCAGGTGATCGAGTCCTACATCATCTCGATGACCCTGGGCGTCGACGACGTTCTGGCGGCCGCCGTGCTGGCCCGCGACAACGGGCTGGTCGACCTGCATGCCGGGGTGGCCCGGATCGGGTTCGTGCCGCTGTTCGAAACCATCGAGGAGCTCCGCGCCGCCGGCGATCTGCTAGACGACCTCCTGTCCACCCCGGCCTATCGTCAGATCGTGGATCTGCGGGGCGGGTTGCAGGAGGTGATGCTGGGGTACTCGGACTCCAACAAGTTCGGCGGCATCACCACCTCCCAGTGGGAGATCTACAAAGCCCAGCGGCTCCTTCGCAACACCGCCCAGGCCCACGGCGTCACCCTGCGACTGTTCCACGGTCGCGGTGGGACGATCGGACGGGGCGGTGGCCCCAGCCACGACGCCATCCTGGCCCAGCCCTACGGCACCATCGACGGACCGATCAAGATCACCGAACAGGGCGAGGTGATCTCGGACAAGTACGGCCTGCCCAGATTGGCGACCCGCAACCTGGAGCTGGCCGTGTCCTCGGTGCTGGAGGCATCACTCCTGCACCGGGTGTCGCGCCAGCCCAATGACGTGCTCGACCGCTGGACGGCCACCATGGAGCGCATCTCCGACTCGGCCTTCGCCACCTACCGGAGCCTGGTGGACTCCGAGGGGCTGGTCGACTACTTCCTGTCATCGACACCGGTCGAGGAGCTCGCAGCCATGAACATCGGGTCGCGGCCTTCCCGTCGCCCCGGCGGCGGGACCGGCCTCGAAGACCTGCGCGCCATCCCCTGGGTGTTCGGCTGGACCCAGTCGCGCCAAATCATCCCCGGCTGGTTCGGCGTCGGCACCGGCCTGCAGACCGCCCGCCAGAACGGCGACTGGGAGACGGTGGTCGAGATGTTCGAGAAGTGGAGCTTCATGCAAACGTTCATCGGGAACGTCGAGATGACCATGACCAAGACCGATCTCCCCATCGCCAGCCGCTACGTCCAGGAACTGGTCGACCCGTCGTTGCATCATCTGTACGACGTGATCCGCGACGAGTACAACCGGACGCTGCTCGAGATCAGGCGACTCACCGGCCGCGACCTGCTCGACGGCTATCCCCTCCTTCAGCGGACCCTGGGAGTCAGGGACTACTACCTGGACCCGCTCAACTACCTGCAGGTGGCGTTGTTGGCCCGAAGCCGGGCCGGCGGTGGAAAGGACCCGCTGCTCCAGAGGGCACTGCTGCTCACCGTGAACGGGGTGGCAGCGGGGATGCGCAACACCGGCTGACCCGGCGAGCGGCGGCGCTTACGAACAAGAGTGTGAACACTCGCCGTCAGAGGTTCTGGTTGATGACTCCGTTCCGATAGAACCATCCCATGCGACTCAAGCTCATCACCCTCTCGCTGGTACTGGCAGCCTGTGGGGGAACCGCTGCGGTACCGTCGACGGCTCCGCAGCCCACCTTTCCCCAAGCTCCCACCGCTCCCACCGGGGAGTTGAGTGACCAAGCGGCCGCCGCTCTGGACGAGGCTTGGAAAGGCATCTTCGTGGGCCTCGACCCCGAGGCCATCACCGCCATCGGGGCGGCCGGTGACGTCCGGGCGGCGTGGCCGCTGTCGGATCTGATGCGCTTCTCGCAGTCCATAGAAGGCCTCGATGCCACCAGGTCGGCATTCGAGGAGCTCACCGGCACCGCACTCACCGACGCCTTCCCCTGGACCGAGGCCACCAACCTGCTCATGGCGTGGGACATCCCGGCACCTCCCGGATATGTGGATCTCAAGCGAGCATTGTTCACCCAGATCGACGAGCGTTGGGAGCCGTTCTTCGCCGAACCGACCACCATCGACTACCGCCTGCTCGGGTGGGGTGGGGTCCTGATCGACGACCGGCCGCTGGGGAGTCCGAACCCGTGTCCCCAGGGATGCATCCCTTCGCTCGACGATCCCGGCGTGACCGATGCGGCCGGAGGTGACTGGCTCGACGACGACTTCCCAGTGTTCGGGATCGTGCTCGGCGGTGAAGCCCGGGCCTATCCCAGGCACATCATGGAGGTACACGAGATGGTGAACGACACACTCGGTGGGGAGCGCATCGCCTTCGCCTACTGCACCCTGTGTGGCGCCGCCCAGGCCTACCTGTCGGAGGGCATCGTGATGCGCACCTCCGGGCTGTTGTCGAGATCGAACAAGGTGATGTTCGACCTCGTGACGATGTCGGCTTTCGACACCTTCACCGGCCGCGCCGTCAGCGGACCGCTTCTCTCGGAAGGCGTGCAGCTGGAGCAGGTGAGCGTTGTCACCACCAGCTGGGGCGAGTGGAAGGCCGAACACCCCGACACCACGATGGTCGCCGAGGACGGAGGAATCTTCCGGTCGTACCCCCTCGACCCGCTCGGCGGCCGGGACGACGACGGGCCGATCTTCCCGATCGGAGCCATCGACCCCCGGCTGGGCGTCCACGAACAGGTGCTGGGTGTGGTGCTCGACGATGGAAGTGCCCTCGCCTTTCCGGTGGCGGCGTCGCTCATCGAGCTCCGCAGCGGCGGGAGCGTGGAGCTGTCCGGGGTGGCACTGGTCACCGACGGTGGGGGGCTCAGAGCAGAACTGACCGACGGCACGCCGATGGTGTCACACCAGGCGTTCTGGTTCGCATGGAGCCAGTTCCACTCCGACACCGCGCTGTGGGAGGCTCCCGAGTAGCCTCCCACGCCATGCTCACCGTCGTCGATCACCCTCTCGTTGCCCACTACCTCGCCACGCTCCGGGACCGCAGCACCGGCTCATCGGAGTTTCGGGCGACCGCCCGCCGGCTCGCCTACGTGCTGGTCGCCGAAGCGCTGTCCGATATGCCGCTCGCCGAGGTCGAGATCGAGACGCCGCTGGAGGGAATGACCGCCGGCCGCCTCGGCAAGCCGGTGGTGTTCGTGGCGGTGTTCCGGGCCGGTCTCGGCCTGATCGACGCCGCCCTCGATCTGGTGCCCGACGCCCGCATCGGATACGCCGGTGTCCAACGCAACGAAGAGACCGCCCAACCGATGGAGTACTACACCAAGTTCCCCGAGATGGGCGACGCTCGGGTCATCATCCTCGAGCCGATGCTCGCCACCGGAGGATCCCTCGAATGGGCGGTGGCCACGGTGAAGAAGCACGGTGCCACCGATGTCACCGCCGTATGCGTGGTGTCCGCTCCCGTTGGCGTCGAAGCCATGGAGAAAGCCCATCCCGACGTGCGGGTGGTGACGGCTGCCCTCGACCGCGATCTCGACCATCACTTCTACATCCGACCGGGACTCGGAGACATGGGGGATCGGCTGTTCGGGACGACGTGAGGAAGGCGGAGGAAGGCGGAGGAAGGCGGAGGAAGGCGGAGGAACCGTTCACCGTTCACTGCTGATCGTTCACCGGCGAACGTGGCAACCGGAGCAACAACCAGACTCCACACCCCCGGCCAAGCACGCGACCGGTCGCGAGGAGCACCGGCGGGGGGTCGAAGGGGGGTCGTCCCCCCTGGGTATGACCGGCGGGGGGTTCGGGGGGTCGCCCCCCCCGAGGAGTCAACGCGGGGGGTTCCGAGGGGTTCACAGCCGCAAGAGTCAACCGATGAACGTGGCGACTTCAGATCAGCTCAGGCCCGCACCCCCGGCCAACCACGACCAAACACAGCCACCAGCACCGGCGGGGGGTTCGGGGGGGCGCCCCCCCGAGAAGCTATTGCGGGGTCGCCCCCCCGAGGAGTCACAGTGTTCGAGGACGCGGTGATCGAGGCTGTTCGATCGATCCCTGTGGGTGACCTCATGACGTACGGGGAGGTGGCCGAGGTCGCCGGGTATCCGGGGAGGGCTCGGGGGGTCGGTCGGATTCTCGCCGTCTCGGTGGAGGACATGCCATGGTGGCGGGTGCTCGGGGCCGGGCTCCGCATCATCTCGCCGGCCGGAGACGAGCAGACCCGGCTACTGCGGGAGGAGGGTTGGACGGTGATCGGCCGCCGCGTCGCCGACCGGTCTCCATGAACCGGCCGGGCACGACCGGCCAATTGACGGGTATGAAGCGAGTGGGGATCCTCTTGGTGTTGGCGCTCGTCGCCCTCCTTCCGTCCGGGCCGGCTTCTGCGGCCGGGGGCACCTTCGGAGACGACGACACGAGTGTTCACGAGAGTGACATCGAATCGTTGGCCGGTGCCGGGATCACCAAGGGCTGCACCCCCGACCGCTACTGCCCCGACGACCCCGTCACCCGCGGGCAAATGGCGGCCTTCCTGGTCAGAGCCCTTCAACTCTCCCCCGCCACCGGCACCGACTTCACCGACGACGACACCTCCATCTTCGAAGCCGACATCCAAACCCTCGCCGCCAACGGCATCACCAAAGGCTGCACCCCCGACCGCTACTGCCCCGACGACCCTGTCACCCGCGGCCAGATGGCCTCGTTCCTGGTGAGGGCACTCGAGCTCGATCCTCTGGTCCCGGTTTCGTTCGTGGCCTCCGAACGGGCCCCGACAAACCCGGAACGGGGATTTTACCAGTCGGTCGACCTCATGTCCGAGGATGACCTGACGTGGGTGACCGCCAACGGCGTCAGGCTGGTCCATACCTATGTCCGCCTCGATGACTACCGCAGTCAGGACATCCCGGCTGGCTTCCTCAACGAGCTGGGCGAGCACCTCGACGTGGCGAGGGACGCCGGCGTCAAGGTGATCTTCCGCGCTTCCTACAACTTCGGAATCGGCGAGCCCGACGCCTCACTCACCTGGGTGCTGCGCCACATCGAACAACTGGCCCCGGTGTGGACCGCCAACGCCGACGTGATCGCAGTGGTGCAGGCCGGCTTCATCGGAGCCTGGGGTGAATGGCACTCGTCGTCGAACGGGCTCGACACCCCCGCCAACCGGGCAGCCGTGCTCGATGCCCTACTCGAGGCGGTTCCGGACGAGCGGATGGTTCAGCTGCGCTATCCCGGCGACCTGATCGAGGCCTACTCGACGCCGATCGGCCCGGCGGGCGGTCATGACGGGTCCGACCGGGCCCGGACCGGGCACCACAACGACTGCTTCGTTTCGAGTCCGACCGACGTGGGGACGTACTTCCCGGAAGCCCGAACCGGTGAGTTCAAGGACTTCCTCGAGGCCCAGACCCGGTACACCTGGGCGGGTGGTGAGACCTGTGGCGCCGATCTGGACGTGGAGCGGTGGGACTGTGCCACCACCCTCGACGAGATGGAGCGCTTCCATTTCAGCTACATCAACCGGAGCTATTACCAGGGCGCCATCGACTCGTGGACGAGCGAAGGGTGTCACGACGAGATCTTCGATCGCCTCGGGTACCGGATCCGGGCCGCCGGTGCGGCCCACAGCGACTCGGTCACCGAAGGAGGCTCCTTCACGCTCAACCTGACCCTCGTCAACGACGGCTTCGCCGCTCCGATGAACCCTCGTACTGCCTTCATCGTGCTCGACGGGCCGGAACGGGTCGAGGTCGTTCTCCCCGACGATCCCCGCGACTGGCAGCCCGGGCAGATCGCATTGCGATTGTCGATCCCGGTCCCGGCCGGCACCAGCCTCGGTGACTACCGGATCTCACTGTGGCTACCCGACCCCGACCTGCCCGGTCGGAGCGACTACGCCATCCGCCTCGCCAACGACGGCATCTGGGATTCAGGCCGCAACACGATCGGGACGATCGCCGTCCGGGGAGGCTAGAACCCGGCGAAACCCGCCATGTCTTCGGCGACGAGGCCCGCCTGGCCGAGCAAATCCTGCTCGGCGTTCATCCAGTCCGCACCGGCGTCTCCCCGCAGGTCGACATAGATCTTGATCTTGGGCTCGGTTCCGCTGGGGCGGATGAGGGCACGGCCGGCGTCGCCCAGGGCGTATTCCACCAGGTCGGTGTTTCCCAGCCACCGGGGCCGGTTCTCAGCCCCGGTTCGGTAATCGGTGACCTGGGTGACGGGTCGGCCGGCCAGCGAGTCGGGTGTGCGTCCCTGTAGCGACGCCATGGCGGCGGCGATCTGTTCCAGCCCGGCACTGCCGGCACGAACGATGCTCTTCTGGGTACTCACCCACAGACCGTGACTGGCGTAGAGCCGGCCCAACCGATCCCACACCGTCTCGCCGGCTGCAACAGCCCGGGCGGCCATCACCGCGAAAGCGAGGGCGGCACTGATGCCGTCCTTGTCGCGCACGGTTCGTCCCACCGAGTAGCCCAACGCTTCTTCGTAACCGAACACGAAGGTTCCCTGACCGGCGGCTTCACGGTCTAGGGCGGCGTTGCAGATCCACTTGAACCCGGTGAGGGTGCGGTCATATGAGGCGCCGTGGGCGGCGGCGACCGACGCCAACATGGGCGACGACACGATGCTCTGAATCACAAGAGCATCGGATTCGTTGGTGGTCTCCAGCACGAAGTCGGCCAGCAGCACACCGATCTGATTGCCGCTGAGCTGTCTCCACCGCCCGTCGACGGGGAGGCTCACGGCCAGGCGGTCGGCGTCGGGGTCGTTGGCGATCACCAGGTCGGCACCGACCTCGGCCGCCAGGGCGTTGGAGAGGTCCATCGCACCCGGTTCCTCCGGGTTGGGGAAGGCAACAGTCGGGAAATGGCCGTCGGGCTGGAACTGTTCGGGCACCGGCACCACCGCATGGAACCGGGCCCGGGCGAACAGCTCGAGCAAGGTCTCGCCGCCCACCCCGTGCATGGCGGAGTACACCATGCGGGGCCCGTCCCCGTCGGGCGGCATCGGCACGGTGGCGAGCACCGCCCCGTAGTAGGCGTCGATGATCCCGGCGGGCACCTGGGAGACCAGCGGATGACTGCGGGGTGAGTCGACCAGCGGCACGTCGACGGCGAGTGGTGCCGACTCGATGAACGACGCGATCGAGGTGTCATCGGGTGGGACGATCTGAACGGCGGTGGCGGCGTAGGCCTTGTAGCCGTTGTCGGCCGGTGGGTTGTGGCTGGCGGTGATGATGATGCCGGCCACCGCCCCCATCTCCTTGGCGACGTAGGCGATCACCGGCGTCGGGCTGGGGCCATCGATCATGGCGACCTCGAGACCCGCCGCTGCCAGCACACCGACCGTGTCGTCGAGGAACTGCGGACTGGATAGGCGGGCATCACGACCCACCACCACCGGTCCCCGGTCAGGGCCCGACGTCGCCAGCACGTGCTGGGCGAGTCCCCAGGTGGCGCGGATGACGACGGCCCGGTTCATGCGGTTGGAGCCGGCCTCGACGCGACCCCGCAGCCCGGCGGTGCCGAACTCGAGCGTGCCTGCCATCCGGTCGGCAAGCGCGTCGAGATCGTTGGCGTCGATCAACGCCTCCATCTCGGCCCGGGTCACGGGGTCGGGGTCACCTGCGATCCATTGGCGCGTTCGAGCGATGAGATCCGTCACGCCCTGGAGGCTACCCACCCGATTGCCCATCCGGCGCACCCGACGTGGGCCTTGGCGGTCCAACGCTCACTCGATGGCGAATGCCACGTCGATGTTCACCGACACCTGCTGGTGTCCGCCATGGATCGGGGTCGACTCGGCTGTCACGTCGAGCGCAGCCCGGCGCGGGAGCATCGGTGATGGCGTCCACCCGGCCGACTCGGTGATCGACACCGCCCGGCCGAGAACGGCCCCCGCCAACTCGGCGAGTTGGCCCGCCTTTCCGAGGGCGTCGTGCCACGCCGCCGCCCGGGCCGCCCGGAGCAGCGGGGTGTCGTCCTCGATCTCGAAACGGACCCCGTTCACCACCACGGCGTCGCCACCGGCGGTGGTGGCGGCATCGATCACCGACCCCGCGCCCGGGATGTCTCGAACACACACAGACACGGTGTTCGACACCCGGTAGCCGATCAAGCGCTGGACGTTGCGGGAGTAGTCGAACTCGGGATGAATCGAGTAGTTGGTGGTCTGGACATCGTCGGAGTGGACGCCGGCGGCGCCGAGGGCGGCCATCACGGCGGACGCACCTGCGGCGGCCTGCCCGGTGGCCTCGCCCACCGATCGGGCGAGAACCGAGACACCCAGGTCCAGCATGAGTGTGTCGGGCGGACCCGACACCGTCCCGGACCCGGACACTGCGATGGTCGCTCGCGGGTTGGACGGGGTGGGCTGGTGGTCGCGGTCGGAACTGGTCATGGAGAGCTCTCCTCACGGGCATGTCACCGCAGGTGTCCAGCGGCTTGCGATTGGACGCCTGAACGGCGACGGCGGTTCCAGACGGCGAGGGTACCGCCGGCTGCTCGGCCAGGGATGGAACTCCCGGGGGTGAGCACAGCCGACCTCGAGCGCCGATCCGCCCGGCGACCCGGTGTGGAGTACGATCGGAGTCGTGCCTACCGCAGTCGAGCTGATCGAGCGCAAACGTGACAACGGCCGCCTCACCGATGACGAGATCTCCTGGCTGATCGGCGCCTACACGGCAGGGTCGGTCGCCGACTACCAGATGGCGTCGATGGCGATGGCCGTGTTCCTCAACGGTCTCGACCCCGAGGAGCTGGCCGCCTGGACGAGGGCGATGCTGCACTCCGGCGAGGTGCTGGACTTCTCGTCGATCCAGGCCCCCAAGGTCGACAAACACTCGACGGGCGGGGTGGGCGACAAGGTGTCGATCCCGCTCGGGCCGATGGTGGCGGCCTGCGGGGTGGCGATCCCGATGATGTCGGGCCGTGGTCTGGGCCACACCGGTGGCACGCTCGACAAACTGGAGTCGATCCCCGGCTTCCGCACTGCGCTCGACCCCTCCGAGTTCCATCGGGTGCTCGAGCGCTGCGGGCTGGTCCTGGCCGGCCAATCCGAGACCCTGGTGCCGGCCGACCGCAAGCTCTACGCCCTCCGCGACGCCACCGGCACCGTGCCGTCGATTCCGCTCATCTCGTCATCGATCATGTCGAAGAAGCTGGCCGAGGGGCTCGACGCGCTCGTTCTCGACGTGAAGTTCGGTCGGGGCGCCTTCATGCAGGACATCGACCGCTCCCGTGAGCTGGCCGAGACGATGGTGGGGATCGGCAACGCCAACGGGGTTCGCACCGTTGCGCTGCTGACCGCCATGGATGCTCCTCTCGGCGTCGAGGTGGGCAATGCCTCGGAGATCCGGGAGTCGATCGAGGTGCTGAGGGGTGGAGGGCCCGCCGACCTGGTGGAGGTGACCATGGCGCTCGGGGTCGAAATGCTGCTGCTTGCCGGCGTCGCCGACGACCAGACCGATGCGCGGGCGCGCCTCGGTCAGGTCGTCTCGTCGGGTGCGGCCATGGATGTCTTCGCCCGGGTGATCGAGGCCCAGGGAGGAGACCCTGCCGTGCTCGAGAACCCCTCGATGCTTCCATCCGCCCCCCGCACCGAGCCGATCGTGGCGAAGCAGTCGGGTTTCGTGGCCGCCTGCGACGCCCGTTCGGTTGGCGTTGCCGCCATGCGGCTGGGGGCGGGACGTGAGCGCAAGGAGGACACCATCGATCCGGGGGTGGGTATCCGGGTGATGGCCAAACCCGGAGACCGGATCGAGTCGGGCGACGTGCTCGGGTATCTCGACTACCGCCACACCGCCCGCCTCCAGGAAGCACTCCGGGTGGTCGCGGGCGCCTGGACCGTGTCGGAAGAGCCACCCGAACCGATCCCTCTGGTCGCCGAACGCATCGGGTAATCACCCCCGGAGGTCCTGGGCCTCGGGACCTTTGAGCTGCGTCCTCGGCCCGGCGCGGCCATACGGTGGGATCCACTCAAGAAGGAGCATCACATGTTGCGACGATGGCTTGCCATCTCGACCCTGGCGGCCCTGGCGGCGGTCGCCGCCCTGCCCGTGCTGGCGGCCGATCTGCCACCGGGAGGATCGTTCTCCGACGACGACGGTTCGGTCCACGAGGGCTACATCGAGGCGATCGCCGAACTCGGGATCACCCGGGGCTGCAACCCGCCCGACAACACCCGGTACTGCCCGGACGAGCCCGTCACCCGTGGCCAGATGGCCGCGTTCATGGTGCGGGCCCTGGGATACACCGACGACGGCGGCGGGAACCTGTTCACCGACGACGACAACTCGGGCTTCCAGGCCGACATCGATCGGCTGGCCACCGCCGGTGTGACACTGGGCTGCAACCCTCCCGCCAACACCCGGTACTGCCCGGAGGATCCGGTGACCCGTGGCCAGATGGCGGCGTTCCTCGTGCGGGCGCAGGGTTACACCGACGCAGGATCGGGTGACCTGTTCGACGACGACAACGGCACCACCTTCGAAGCCGACATCGATCGACTCGCAACGGCCGGTGTGACGCTGGGGTGCAACCCGCCCGCCAACACCCAGTACTGCCCGACTGAGCTGGTCACCCGTGGCCAGATGGCGACCTTCCTCGGTCGGGCTCTGAGCCTGACTCCGAACGTTCCGCCCCCCTCGACGTCGACCACGACGGGCGGATCGAGCACTTCGAGCACGGGTGACGGATCCTCGACCTCCAGTTCCAGCTCATCCAGCTCGAGCTCCAGTTCCAGCTCATCCAGTTCGAGCTCCAGCTCGAGCTCCACGAGCACGACCATCGACGACGACTGAGAACTCAGCTACGCGCTGGGGAGGTCGGCCGCCCCCGCGGCCGACCTCCCCAGCGCTGATGGGTCGGTTGGAGCGTTGACGCTTCCTTGACGGACTCCACAGGCGGGCTTGACCGCCCGGCCCGCACCATGTCTGAAGCGACATGAGAGGGCTGATGACCACACGAACCCGGATCCCGGCGTCCACTGCGAGGATGGACGACCGGGTCCGCATCCGAATCGCCATCGCCGACGATCACGATCTGATGCGGACCGGCCTGCGGGTCATGTTGTCGAACCGGGACGACATCGAAATCCTCTGGGAAGCCACCAGCCACCAGCAATGCTGCGCCATGATGGATGTGGCGGTTCCCGACATTCTGCTGGCAGACCCCGAACTGCGTGCCGCAGTTTGTGAGTGCCCTGCTCACGCCGATGCCACAGGAATGGTGGTCATCCTCCTCTCGAAGTCAGACGCAGCCCAGCCTGCCGCTGCGCCCGGCGGCCCGCTCCACCTCGACGCCCGAGCGGGGCGAAGGGAACTGGATCGGCTGATCGGCGTGGCCATTTTGTCCGGCGGCCCGGTACCCGCGACCGCTGAAGTCTCCGGCGAAGCGTGTCCTGACCCCGATGACGTCGAGATCCTGACGCTCGTCGCCGACGGATACACCAATCGTCAGATCGCCCGCCAACTCGGCATCGGTGAGGAGACCGTGAAGGTGAGACTCCGCTCGGTCTTCGCCCGCCTCAGGGTGGCCTCCCGGTCGGCAGCGGTGGTCAAGGCGATTCGGTTGGGGATCATCGAGTGACTTCGGTCGGCTACCGGCCGGCCCAGCGCGGGAAAGCCGCCACCGCCTCGATGCCTCCCTCGGCGGTCGCCTCAAGACCGGCGGAACCACCGGACGACTCGGCCAGGTCACGGACGATGGCCAGTCCCAGGCCGCTTCCGGGTTTCGAATGGTCGCCGCGCCAGAACCGGTCGAATGCCCGGTCACGGTCCTCGGGTTTCATGCCCGGACCCTCGTCCCGTACCCGGAGAGTCCCCAGGGATCCGTCCGCCGAGACGCTCACCACCACCGACCGGCCCTGAGGGGTGACCGCCAATGCGTTCGAGACCAGGTTGTCGACGATCTGCTCGACTCCTCCGGCCACCGACTGCACCACCACCTCACCGACCACGTCGGCAACCAGGTTCACACCCTGTTCCTCGGCGACCGCCGTCCACAGATCGCACCGCTCGACGACGACCGCCGCCAGGTCGACCGGATGGACCGGCTTCGCGCCGCCCTCGGTCCGGGCAATGGTGAGGAGTTGCTCGACCAGCTCGGCCAGGCGTTCGCTCTCGGCCAGGGCCGCCAAGAGGTCCGGTCGGGCGTCCTCGTCAACGGACTCCTCCAGATTCTCGAGCCGCAACCGCAATGCCGTGAGCGGGGTGCGCAGCTCGTGGGAGGCGTCGGCCACGAAGCTCCGCTGGCGTTCGATCAGGCTCTCCAGTCTGCTGGACATGGTGTTGAACGCCCCGGCCAACTCCCGCACTTCGTCGGGGGCCTCGCCGGCGTCGATTCGCACCGAAAGGTCGCCGGAGCCGGCAGCCCGCGCCGCCTCTCCCATGGCAATGAGTGGCCTGGCAACCGACCGGGCGATGATCCATCCCACCGCGGCGACCGCCGTCAGCACAACCAACCCGATACCGAGCAACCCCCACCAGTAACTCCGGACGAGATCGTTCACCTCCCCGGGATCGAACGTGATCCGGACCGCCCCGTGGACCACACCCCCGGAAGCAACCGGCACGGCCGCGAACAGGATCTCCCGGCCGAGGGTGTCGGAGAATCGGGTATCGGGACGCTCGTTGACGCCGGCCAGCGCCCGCTGCACCTCGGGCCGGGTGCTGAAGTCGCGGTTCGCCGGGCCGGCGGTGTCGACGATCGACCGCCCCTCGCCGTCGACGACGATCACTCGGCCGCCCGTCGCTTCGGCGTAGCGCATCGCCGGTTCGGGACTGTACGGCTGGGCATTGTCGAGCGCGTCCTCGTAGAGCGTGGCCAACACCATCGCGTCGCGTTGCAGGTCACTGGCCAGGCGCTCTCGCTGAAGCGACGAGACGAGCACGCCCAACGGGATCTCCAACACGAGAAGGGTGAAGACCGTGATGGTCAGGTAGCTGAACAGGAGCCGCCGGGTCATGTCGACGCCGCCAACCGGTAACCGACTCCTCGCACGGTTTCGATCAGGTCGGGGTCCCCCATCTTGCGTCGGAGCGAGGCGATGTGCACGTCGAGTGTCTTGGTCGAACCCCACCAGTGCTCGTCCCACACGCTGCGCAGGATCTGGTCCCGGGTGAAGACGGCGCCTGCATCCTCGGCCAGATACACCAGTAGATCGAACTCCTTCGGTGTCAGTGTCAGCGAGCGGCCGCCCACGGTCACGTGACGGGTGCGTCGATCCACCGTCACCTCGCCGGCGGTCACGACGTCGGACTCCTCGATGCGGGGATCGCCGGGTGTGCCACTGCGGCGGATCACGGCCCGGATCCGGGCCACCAGTTCCCGAAACCCGAACGGCTTGACGACATAGTCATCGGCACCCATCTCGAGGAGCGTCACCCGGTCGAGCTCATCGGAACGTGCCGTGACCACCACGATCGGCACATCCGAACGTTCCCGAAGACGTCGACACACCACCTGCCCATCGAGATCCGGCAGACCGAGATCGAGGACCACCAGATCGTGCGGTGCCGCGTTCAGGGCGTCGGCGCCGGTCTGCACCCAGGTCACTTCGAAGCCCTGCCTGCGAAGCCCACTCGACAACGGCTCGGCGATGGAGGCGTCATCTTCGACGATCAGCAGTCTCATGCACTGAGCATCGCACGGCGGGACCCGGGCCGAGACCATCTTTACCGTTCCTTTGCCTTGTGCTGCCCGGCTCCTCAACCGGCCGGTCGTAGCTTGATGACATGAGCATCACCACCGCCACCAACCAGGAGCAGCCATGAAACACAGGACAGCCCTCGTCTCCGCCATGTCGATTGCAGGAGTCGTGCTCGCCGGCGCCACCGCCGTCGGCGCCAACCTGGGAATCCTCGGGTCCTCACAGGGCCTCGGCGAGATCTCCGCAGTGCAACCGGCCACCACGTCGATCGCAGCCGCCACGCCCCCCATTCCGTCAACCATGTCGCAGCCGGATCTGGTCGCCTATCAGATCAACGGCGTGGGTGTGGTGACCATCGCCCGACAGGGGTCCGAGCTGACCCTCGACTCCGCCGACGTCGGTTCGTGGACCTACGAGGTGAGCGGCCAGGGAGAGACCCTCGCCATGGCCTTCAGGTTCGAGGAACGGGAGGTCCGGTTCGAGGCAGCGCTCGCCGACGGCCAGATCGTGGTGGATGTCTGGGAGGAGCAGGTGATCGTCACTCCCGGAGCCGACCCGGGCTCACCTGCCACTCCCGCCACCGCCCCCGTCACCCAGGCGACTTCGGTGACCACCCCCTCTCCGACCACGAGTGGCACCTGGTCCGACGACGATGACGACGGCTACGAGCACGACGACGCCGACGCCGACGCCTCCTACGACAGCTCCTACGACTCCGATGACGATGGTGGCGACGACGATGACTGACGACGAACGCCAGGAGCGGCTCCGCAAGCTGACCGAGCGTCGCAGCGAATCGGGTCGCTCCGGTGGACCGGCACCCACATCGCCGGACACCGAAGTGACCCAACTGCTCGATGAGCAGGCAGAGCGGATCCGGCGCCTGCAGGAACGGCGAGCGGCATCGGCCCCGACCGTGGCGGACACCCAACCACTGGACGTGCCCTCGACCGACTCCAATCCGGCGACGGCGTTTTCGGCCCGGCAGGTCGACTCCATCGAACGGCCCAGGAAGACCCGCAGGTTCCACAAGGCCGAGGCATCCCGTATCGCCAGCGCCGGCGCCGGTATTGCGTTGACGGTCTCGCTCATGTCGTCGATGGCGGGGGCGGAGGCCAACTCGGTCGACGTGGCCCAGACAACCGAGGGAGAACCAGCGCTCGGAACCCCGGTCGCCGCCCCGGTGCCGCCGGCGACCTCGCAGGCACCCTCGACATTGGCGGCAGCAACACCCCGGGGGCCGGTCCCCGTGATCCTGGCCCCCATCCAGGTGCGGGTGAGAGTGGTGTCGGGCGGGTCATCGGGCGGGGCGGTTGCCGTTGGCGGCAACCAGCCCGCACCGGGCGGCGCAGTTGTGACTCCCCAGCCGGCGCCGGCCCTC
>JBHJOH010000135.1:0-3003 GCA_050329955.1 Acidimicrobiia bacterium
CCTCGGGAGACACCGGGTCGGCCGCCATCGCTGCCCTGGCGGGCCTGGAATCGGTCGATGTGGTGATCCTGTACCCCGACGGGCGGGTGTCGGACGTGCAACGCCGCCAGATGAACACGGTGGGGGACTCGAACATCCGGGCGGTGGCGGTGGACGGTACGTTCGACGATTGTCAGGACCTGGTGAAGGCGGCCTTCTCTGACCCGGTGCTCAAGGCGAAACACTCGTTGGCGGCGGTCAACTCGATCAACTGGGCACGGGTCATGTGTCAGGCTGCCTACTACGTGTGGACCACCGCCCGGGTGGGTCGGTGCTCGGTGGCGGTACCCACCGGCAACTTCGGCAACGTGCTCGCCGCCAACGTCGCCCGCACCATGGGCGCACCCCTCGACCGGCTGGTGGTGGGGACCAACGCCAACCACGGCATGGCCGATGTCATCGAAGGAGGCAGGCTCTCGCTCGACGAGGTGGTGCCCACCCTCGCTCCCGCCATGGACATCCAGGTGTCGTCGAACTTCGAGCGGTACCTGTTCGACCTGTATGGCCGCGATGCGGACCGGGTTCGCCGGTTCATCGCCGGGATGCGTGCCGACCGTTCCCTGGTGCTGGACGAGGTCCACCACGCCCGGCTGGCCGAGGTGTTCGTGGCATCGTGGTTGGACGACGCCGGTATCGACGAGATGATCGGCCGGGTGCACGCCGAGACGGGCCTCCTGATCGACCCCCACACCGCCACCGGCTGGTCGGCCGCCGAACGGCACCGTCGGCCCGGTGAGACCATGGTGACCGTGTCGACCGCCCATCCGGCCAAGTTCCCGGAGGCGGTGCGGGCCGCCACCGGTGTGGAACCTGAACTACCGTCCGACCTGGCCGATCTCGCCACCCGCCCCGAACGCATCTGGCATATGGCTGCCGAGCCGGCCGAGCTCACCGACCTTCTCGACGAGGTGAGCGCTTCCCGCTGAGACCTCCGGCGCCAGGTCCGAAGGCCCGGAGCGGGAGTAACTCACTTCACCGGCTTGCGTATGAACGCCCACCGAGTACCATCTGCCGAGTTCGCCCCCTCACCTTCCGGTGCCGGCGGCGAATCTTCCACCGACCATCCCCGGGTCTCCGACGCCGTGACGGTATCGCTACCGCTGGCCGCCCGGACGGGCTGAGAGGAACCATGACCACCAGAGCCCAACTTCAGAGCAAGTCGATCGGGGAGCTCCGCGAGATCGCAAAATCCGCGGGGATCGATGCCGAGGGGCTGCAGAAGGCCAAGATCATCAGTGCCCTCTTCGAGGCCGGCGCCGCCGTGGAAGGCGATGACGCCTCATCCCCGGCCGACATCCAGCTCCCGACGGCAACAGCCCGTTCCGACGACCACGCCGAGCCGCGCTCCGCCGCCGGCGGTGAGGCCGCCGCCGGCGGCGGCGACGACGACCGGCGCGATGACTCGTCTTCGAGCGACTCGTCCACCGGCGACGGCGATGATGGCGACCGTGGTGATTCCGACCGCGGTGACGTCGAGGCTCGCGACGGCGGTGACCGTGATGGCGGCGACCGTGACAGCGGTGACCGTGACTACGACGGCGAGGGCGGCAACCGTCGCCGCAAGCGGCGCCGGCGTGGAGGCCAGGGCGGCCAGGGCGGCCAGGGCGGTCAGAGCCAGGGCGGTCAGGGCGGCCAGAGCCAGGGCGGCGGCCAGAGCAACCAGGGCCAGGGGGGCGGCGGTCACTACGAACAGGTTCCCGAGGGTGACCTCGAGACCCGTGAGGGCCTCCTCGATGTCCTGCCCGAAGGCTACGGCTTCCTGCGGTGCAGCGGCTACCTGGCGGGCGAGCGCGACGTCTACGTCTCGGCCACCCAGGTTCGCAAGTTCGGCCTCCGCAAAGGTGACCTGGTGGCGGGCCCGGTTCGGCCTCCCCGCACCCAGGAGAAGTTCCCGGCCCTCATCCGCATCGACACCGTCAACGGCGCCACCTCCGAAGAGGCGATGCGCCGTCCCAAGTTCGAATCCCTCACCCCGCTGTTCCCGAACCAGCGACTCCGGCTCGAGACGGAAGGTGAGCCAGAAGGGGTCCTCACCCGTATCGTCGACCTGATCGCACCGATCGGCAAGGGCCAGCGTGGTCTGATCGTATCGCCTCCCAAGGCGGGCAAGACCACGGTGCTCAAAGAGATCGCGGCGTCTATCACCGCCAACAATCCCGAGTGCTACCTGATGGTGGTGCTGGTGGACGAGCGGCCCGAAGAGGTCACCGACATGCAGCGTTCGGTCAAGGGCGAGGTCATCTACTCGACCTTCGACCGGCCGGCGGAAGAGCACACCCAGGTGTCCGAGCTCGCCCTCGAGCGTGCCAAGCGACTGGTGGAGATGGGCCTCGACGTCGTCATCCTGCTCGACTCGATCACTCGCCTGGCCAGGGCGCACAACCTCGCCACTCCCGCCTCGGGACGAATCCTCTCCGGTGGCGTCGACTCCCAGGCGCTCTATCCGCCCAAGCGGTTCTTCGGCGCCGCCCGCAACATCGAGGAGGGTGGGTCACTCACCATCCTCGGGACCGCCCTGGTCGAGACCGGCTCGAAGATGGACGAAGTCATCTTCGAGGAGTTCAAGGGCACCGGCAACATGGAGCTCCGACTGGATCGCAAGCTCGCCGACAAGCGCATCTACCCTGCCATCGATATCGAGGCGTCGGGAACACGGCGCGAAGAATTGCTGTTCGACAAGCGCGAGCTGACACAGGTGTGGAGGCTGCGACGGGTTCTGCTGGCGTTGGAGTCGGGGTCGGCTCTCGAGCTGCTCATCGACCGCCTGAAGAGCACCAAGTCGAATGACGAGTTCCTCACCGAAGTCGCCAAGACCGGTGGATGATCCAGAGGAGAGAGCATGAGGACCGAGATACACCCCGAATACGCCGACACCAGCGTCACCTGCTCGTGCGGTAACACGTTCGTCACCCGTTCGACCAAGCCCGGGTCGATGCACGTAGAGCTCTGCAACGAGTGCCATCC
>JBHJOH010000136.1:0-15970 GCA_050329955.1 Acidimicrobiia bacterium
ATCTCCGCCTGGAGGGACAGGCGTTCCACCCGCCGCCGGGAGCTGAACCACAGGGTCGTCAACGCCAGCCCCGGAATGAAGAGGGCGACGAGCAGACTCGAGGCGAAGGCGGTGTCGTCCGCTTCCGCCCGCTCGGCCTCGATACGGGCCGCTGCTGCTGCTCCCGTCACCGAGGCCGCCTCCTCGACGTCCATCAGCGCAGGGATGGCGGTGGTGAGAGCGAGTTCGTTGGCCAGATCGATGGCCCGCGACGAGCCGGCCTCAGCCAGCGCCGTGAGAACGTCTTCGGTGGTGGCGACCGCAGCGAGGGCCGAGTCGGTGTGGGGCGATCCGCCCTCGAGGGCATCGAGTCGGGCCGACGCTCTCCTTGACAACTCTCAAGCGGGACCCACCACCTGCCGATGATCGGCTTCATGGGAGGGACAAAGCTCATCGTTCCGGCGCTGGTCGTGATGGCGCTGCTGGCCGCGTCCCCACCTGCCTCTGCAGGCCCCGAATCGCCTCCCACCTCGGCACAGGGCGCCGGGAACGGTGGCGGCAGCAACGGCAACGGCAACGGCAACGGCGGCGGCGGCGGCAACGGTGGCGGCAACGGTGGCGGCAACGGCAACGGTGCCTCGACCACCACGACCACCACCCAGGCCGAGTCGACCACGACGACGATCGCAACCACCACCACCACCACGATCGAAATCACCACCACGACCGCTCCCGCCGACGGATCCCTCGACGACATCGGCTCGACCACGACGACGGTTGCTCCCCTCCCCCCGGCGCCGGTCGGGCCGGGGCCCGCCGGGGGCGAGTCCACGACGACCACGGTCGGCCCGTCGACCACCACCACCGTGGTGCTGGTACCAGTCGGGCCGGACTCAGAACCGCCGTCCGTCAGCACGTCGACCACCACACCGGAGGCGGCGGCCGGGAGTGGAACGGCCCCACCGGGCGGGCTGGACGGTGGCGAAGGGGTGATCGCCGAGTCGCGGCCTGCGTTCTTCGCCGACTTCGCGCCGGCTGACGTCTCGATTGCGGCGGCGCCCACGGAACGCAAACCCGGTCGCCTGGGCGATCTGTTCGAGACGTGGGCGTGGACGGATCGTGGCGCTGCCGGGCTGACCGGCGCCACCTTCGAGATGCTGGCTGCCGTCCTCCGGGCGATCGTGACCGCCGGGCACGGCATGGCGGTCCCCGCCTCTGTGACTGCCACGCTGATCGTGTTGACCGTGGTATCGCGCCACCGAACCAGCGACGGGGCGATACCCTCCGCTTCATGACCTCTGGGAAGGCACATGGCGGGCTCCCGCTGCACATTCTGCGGTGAGGCCGGCTCTCCGGCACGTCGTCTCGTGTCCGGGCCCGGTGACGTGTCCATCTGTCGGGAGTGCGCCGATTTGGCGGTGCGGGTCCTCGACGAGCCCGAGCACTCCGAACCCGACCTGGTGCTCACCGACGTCGGCCTGCTCGTCACCATGGATCCCCGCCGGGGTGGGCTGCTGGGGGCGGTCGAGGATGTGTCCATCGCCGTTCGCAGAGGGCGCGTGGTGTGGTTCGGACCGCCGGGGTCGTTGCCCGAGCCGTACCGCTCGCTTCCCGAGCTGGAGTGCGGCGGCCGCATGGTCATGCCGGGCATGGTGGATGCGGCGGCGTCCCTGCTCGGTGCCCCCTCCGACGAGCGACCCGAGCCGGTGTCGTTGGCCGAGTCGGCCACCTCGGCGTTGCGCCGAATGATGGTCAGGGGCATCACCAGCGTCGACCTGAGGGTGGGCGGCGGATTCCAGCCCACCGGGGAGACCCTCCGGATGGCGGTGGCGCGTTCGGTTGCCGACCGGATGCCCATCAAGGTGTCGGTGACCTGGCGGTGCGGTCCCGACATCTCGGAGTCCTCGTTGCGGGACGTGATGGCGCCGACCGCGGCCCGACTGGTGGACGCAGTGGCGGTGGCGTGCCGGGGGGATCGATCCGACCTGCAGACCCGGATCGAGGCGTGTCGCGCCATCCCATACCGAATCGACTGCGGCGAGCCCGAGCCGGAGGCATGTCTCGACTTCCTCTCCCGGGCGCTTTCGGCCGAAGGCGTACCCGCCACCGGGATCGGGGCGGGCGGTCCACCGCCCGTGGTGAAGTGGTGGGAGCCGGGCCGGGCCCTCGGACACTGGTCGGTGGGGGAGCGGCCGGCGCTCGCAACCTACTCGGATCCATCCGAGCGGATGATCGCCGGTATGGGCCTGGTGATGATGGCGGCGGTGGATCTGGCAGGTATGCGGCTCGACCAGGCCATCTGGTCGGTGACCCGTGGGGGAGCGCTGGCCACCGGCGACGCCGATCGTGGTTGGGTCCATCTCGGCGGCCCTGCCGACCTGGTGGTGATCGACGGGGACGAGCCCGACGATCTGGTGCGCCGACCCGACTCCGACACCGCCTGGCGGGTGGTGGTCGGTGGGGTCGAATTCGAGAGATGACCCGGAAAATGGCGGTTTGTGGCTAACTTGGTAGTGCCCCGGGACGTCCGGGCGCTCCCGGAGACGCTGGATCCGGGCTGCCCATCCTTCGAAGGAGGCAACGTGAACAAGACCGAGATGGCGGAGAAGCTCGCCAAGAAGGCGGACATCACTCAGGCGAAGGCCGCCGAGATCGTCGACATCATCTTTTCCACCAAGGATGGCGAAGGCATCATCGCCGTGGAGCTGGATGCAGGTCGCGACGTATCGATCGCCGGGTTCGGCAAGTTCGACACCCGTCGGTCCAAGGCTCGTACCGGTCGCAATCCGCAGACCGGCGAGGAGATCCAGATCGCGGCTCGCACCGTGGCCAAGTTCACCCCCGCCAAGGGGTTGAAGGACCGCGTATCGGTGTGACCTGGTGATGAGAGAAGCCGGGACCCCTCCGTGGGATCCCGGCTTCTCTCGCGTTCGGGTGGGTAGCGTTGAGGCGCCGATGACATCGCCCCGCCACATGAGCAGAGCCTTCCCTGTCCTCGAGGGGGCACGTCCGTTTGCCATAGCCCACCGTGGCAGCCGGATCCTGTGGCCCGAGAACACCATGGTCGCCTTTCAGGGAGCGGTGTCGTTGGGCTACACCTGGCTGGAGACCGACATCCACCTGACGGCGAATGGCGTGGTTGTCTGCCTGCACGACCACACCCTCGATAGGACCACGTCGGCCACCGGGCCGGTGGCGGGCCGTACCTTCGCCGAACTGGCCGACGTCGACGCCGGACATCACCATGCTCCGGAGGAGGGTCACCCGTTCCGGGGCGCAGGCGCGGTGATCCCATCACTCGAGGAGGTGGTCACGACGTACCCCGATGTCAGCGTGGTGGTGGACCTCAAGTGTGACGGCACCGAGGGCCCCCTGGCCCGGCTGGTCGACCGGTTGTCGTTGTGGGATCGCCTCGTGGTCGGCAGCTTCAGCGATGCCCGGATCCGACGATTCCGTGCGCTGACCGGAGGACGGGTGGCCACCTCCACCGGCCCCCGGGCCACGTTGGTGCGCTGGGCTGCCAGCGGAGTACGGCTGCGCCCGCCGGCGGCTCACGCCCTGCAGGTTCCCATCACCTATGGGCGGCTTCGGGTGATCACCCGCCGCTCGGTGGCCGCCCACCGCTCGGCCGGATCCCAGGTGCACGTGTGGACCGTGAACGAGCGACCCTTGATGGAGCAGCTGCTCGAGTGGGGCGTCGACGGGATCATCACCGACCGACCCGACCTCCTTCGCACCGTGATGATGGAGCGCGGCGCCTGGACGGGGAGGCCGCACGGTGTCTGAGGTTCTCGATAGCTTGCTGTCCGGTTGGCCGGTCGACACCGTGGCGGCGGCGGTCGTGTCAGGAGGAAGCATGGTCGCCCGGGGCGGCGACCAGCATTGGGTGACACGGATCGCTTCGATCAGCAAGGTCGTCACCGCCTTCGCCGCGCTGGTGGCGGTGGAAGAGGGAAGCCTCTCGCTCGACGAGCCGGCCGGGCGGCCCGGCGCCACCGTGCGTCACCTGCTCGCCCACGCCGCCGGCTACGCCTTCGACAGCCCGCGCCCGGTAGCCGATGTGGGTGTCCGGCGGGTGTATTCCAACGTCGGCTTCGAGGTGTTCGTCGAACACCTGGAGGCATCCACCGCCATGGCGGTCGCTCAGTACATCGATGGGGCGGTGTTCGAACCACTGGGTATGGTCGACTCCGAGCTGAGGGGTTCAGCCGCCCACGATGTGCACGGCACCGTGGCGGATCTGGCGCGGTTCGCCTCGGAGTTGCAGGCTCCCACCCTGGTGTCGCCGGACACGTTGGCCGAGATGACCAGCGTGCAGTTCCCGGAGTTGGGCGGCGTGCTGCCCGGCTTCGGGCGTTTCGAGCCCAACCCGTGGGGGGTGGGCGCAGAGATCAAAGGTGCCAAGAACCCCCACTGGTCGGGCTCGCTGACGTCGCCGGGCACGTTCGGCCACTTCGGCGGCTCGGGCACCCTGTTCTGGGTCGATCCGGAACGGCGATTGGCCTGCGTGGCCCTGACCGACCGCGACTTCGGGCCGTGGGCGGTGGAGGCGTGGCCGCGGTTCAGCGATGAAGTGGTGCGACGCTACGCAGGCTCCCCACCCGGGCGCTGACCCCGGGTGAGTACTGCACCAGCGGTGACCCGACCGGTGCCGGCAACCCGACCGCGGTGGTGAGCGACTCCGACAACCCGGTGACGGTGGCATCGAACAGCGGCCACGGCTCGTGTGCCACCGGCCCGTATGCGATCGAGCCGTCGCGGCGGGTGGTGTAGGCGCGCCAGCGGTTGGTGAGGAACTGCAGCAGTGGGTCCGCTTCGACTGGTGCTCCCACCTGCACCGAAACGTCCAGGTGTGGCCCCCGGTCGGGCCAGCGTCTGACCGAGTGGTATTCGGCGCTGCCGGGACTCCTGACCATCCGCATCGACGCCCAGGTGTAGGGGACTCGGAACCACGTCCTCGCCACGGCCACCCCGGCGAGTCGGGTGATGTCGAGGGTCCAGAACCAGACCCCGGTGCCACCGGCGCCGTCTCGCACGTAGGTGCGGAGGTTGGTCTCGGGGAACGTGGTGAGCCAGGGGACGGGCGGCGCCCACGGTGGGCGCACCTTCACCATCCGGAACGGCACCACTGCCACCCAGGCATCACCATCGAAGGTGTCGGCCTCGAGGCCGGAGGGGAGCAGGTCCTGCACCACTTCCGGCGGGTAGCGCCAATGCAGGAAGGTCAGGATCTCCCATCGCTGCACAACAGCAGCCCGTGACACCGGGTCCGGCGCGGCGGCCGGGTACAGGACTGGGTCTGTGTGCATATCCGGACGCATTGTGTCCGGATATGCACACAACCGGGAGCTCTCAGGTCAGCGCCGGCTTGAACGACGGTCGATCGGCTTCGAACGCGGTGATCTCGGGCTCGTTTCGCATGGTCAGCCCGATGTCGTCGAGGCCGTTCATGATGCAGTACTTCGTGAACGGGTCGAGTTCGAAGCGGGCTTCGAACTCGGTGCCGTACGTCACCGTCTGCTCAGCCACGTCGATGGTGATCTCGGCGGTGGGGTCGGCCTCGGCCAACTCGATCAGCCAGGCCACCTCCTTCTCGGACAGGATCACCGGTAGCAAACCGATCTTGGTGCAGTTGTTGCGGAAGATGTCGGCGAACGACGAGGCGATGACCGCTTCGAATCCCCAGTCCTCGAGCCCCCACGGTGCGTGCTCGCGGGAGGAACCCGAGCCGAAGTTGGCGCCGGTGACCAAGACCTTGGCGTTCTGGTACTCGGGACGCTCCAACACGAAGTTCTCCTCGTCGCGGCGCCAGTCGTAGAACAGGTACTCGCCGTAGCCGCTGCGCTCGACACGCTTCAGCCACTGCTTCGGCATGATCTGATCGGTGTCGACGTTGGCCCGCGGCAGCGGAGCCATGGAGCCGTTGATGACGGTGACAGCCTTCATGGGTGATTCTCTCCTCAGGACCAGGTGCGGACGTCGACGATGCGGCCTTCGATGGCCGCAGCTGCGGCCATCGAAGGCGACAACAGATGGGTGCGCCCACCCTTGCCCTGGCGGCCTTCGAAGTTGCGGTTCGAGGTGGATGCGCAGCGCTCTCCGGGGCTGAGGATGTCGGGGTTCATGCCCAGGCACATCGAACACCCTGCGTCGCGCCACTCGAAGCCCGCCTCCTTGAAGATGAGGTCGAGCCCCTCCTCCTCGGCCTGGAGCTTCACCAGACCGGAACCTGGCACCACCATCGCCGACACGGTGGAGGCGACCTTGCGGCCCGCCACCACCTTGGCGGCAGCCCGCAGATCCTCGATGCGACCGTTGGTGCACGAACCGAGGAACACCCGGTCGATGCTGATGTCGGTGATCGGGATGCCGCCCTCGAGGGCCATGTACGCCAGGGCCCGTTCCGCCGAGGCACGTTCGGCCGGATCCTCGATCGACTCGGGCCGGGGAACGGTGGCGCTCACCGGCAGGGTCTGACCGGGGTTGGTGCCCCAGGAGACGTAGGGTTCGAGATCCTCGGCGGCGATGAACAGCTCGGTGTCGTAGGTTGCGCCCTCGTCGGTCGCCAGCGACTTCCAGTACTCGAGAGCGGCGTCCCAGTCCGTCCCCTCGGGAGCGTAGGGGCGACCCTTCACATAGGCGAAGGTGGTCTCGTCGGGGGCGATCATGCCTGCCCGAGCCCCACCCTCGATCGACATGTTGCAGATGGTCATACGACCTTCCATCGACAGGCCCCGAATGGTGGAGCCCTTGTATTCGATGACGTGGCCGGTGGCCCCCCCGGTGCCGATGCGGGCGATGATCCCGAGGATGATGTCCTTGGCGGTGACGCCGGCGGGAAGTTCGCCGTCGACGGTGATGCCCATCGACTTGGGCGTGTCCTGGGGAAGGGTCTGGGTGGCCAGCACGTGCTCCACCTCGGAGGTGCCGATCCCGAACGCCAGCGCCCCGAATGCGCCGTGGGTGGCGGTATGGCTGTCGCCGCACACGATCGTCATACCCGGTTGGGTGATGCCCTGCTCGGGGCCGATCACATGGACGATGCCCTGGCGCGGATCGTCGATGCCGAACAATGTGATGCCGTACTGCTCGCAGTTGGCCACCAGGGCGTCGATCTGGATCTTCGACATCGGATCCTTGATCCCCAGCTGGCGATCGGCGGTAGGCACCCCATGATCGATGGTCGACACGGTGAGATCGGGCCGTCGCACCGTCCGACCCGACACCCGCAAGCTGTCGAACGCCTGGGGCGACGTGACCTCGTGGACGAGATGAAGGTCGATGTAGAGCAGTGCCGGCTCACCCGGCGCATGCCGCACGACGTGATCGTCCCAAACCTTCTCGAAGAGTGTCCTCGGCTGTGTCATGTCCGTTCCGTGTCGGGGAAGAAGCAAGGGTAGTTCCCAGCAGCCGGCTGCCAGCCACCAGCCACCAGCTACCAGCCACCAGCTCCGAGCTACGAGCTACGAGCTACGAGCTACGAGCCAGAAGGGAACGAACGAACGTCGAGTGGCGATGAGCGGGTTGCTGGTCTGATCTCCGGGTTGCTGGTCTGATCTCGATGCTCGATGCTCGATGCTCGATGCTCGATGCTCGATGCTCGATGCTCGAAGCTCGAAGCTCGAAGCTCACGTCGCCACCAGTCTCCCCCCCACCAGGTCGAGCACCCGGTCGGCGTAGAGCAACGCGTCCTGGTCGTGGCTGGCGGCGATCACCGACAGGCCTTCTTCCCTGGCCCGGCGGCGCAGGAGTGTCCACACCAGGCGGAGGCGGTCGGGGTCGAGGTGTGAGGTGGGTTCGTCGGCCAGCACCAGTCTGGGGTGAGCGGCCAGCGCCCGGGCGACGGCGGCGCGCTGTTGTTCGCCCAGCGAAACGGCGTGGATCGAGCGTCCGGCCAGCCGTTCGATCTCGAGTTCGTGCAGGAGAGTGACCCCGTCGTCGGGGGCGGTTCCGAGCCGGTGGGGGAGAGCCACGTTCTCGCCGATGGTCAGCTCCTCCAGCAGGCCCAGGGTCTGGGGGATGACGGCCACGTTGTCCCAGGCGGTTGGGTCGGGCATGATCGGGTCCCAGGTGAGGGTTCCGCCGTCGTGGTCGAGCCACCCCGCCAGGACCGAGAGCAGGGTGGTCTTGCCGGTTCCCGACCGACCCCGGATCATGACGACTTCGCCGGGCTCCACCACCAGATTCACACCGGTGAGGACATCGACGGTCCCCGCTCCTCTCAGGAACGACCTGGTGACCGCGCTGAGAGCAACGGTCGGCATCATCCGCTCCTGTGGTGTTCGAGACGGTGAACCAGGTCGGCGCGGCGTATCACGTCCGAGTCGTGGGAGGACACGACCACCGTCGAGCCCGCATCGCGCAGCGCCAGCAGGGTGTCGATGGCCAGCACGGCCGAGACCTGATCGAGCTCGGCCGTCGGCTCGTCGGCCACCACCAATGCCGGGCCGCCCACCGCCGCCATGGCGAGGGCAACCCGCTGCTGTTGACCCGACGAGAGACGCTCGGGCCGCTCGGTGAGCAGTTCGGCTACCTCGAGCTTTTCGGCGAGGTCGAGACCGTCGCCGCCCCGGCCCCGGATCCCGGCCGCCATCTCCAGGTGCTCGCGCACGGTCAGATACGGGAGCAGATTGTCGGCCGGGTCCTGGAAGACGTAGCCCAGCCTGGATCTCCGCCATCTCCGGCGGCTCCGATCGGGCATGCCGCCGATCTCGATCCCCTCCACGGCGATCGAACCCTCGGTGGGTCGGTCGAGGGCGGCGATGATGCGCAGCAGTGTCGACTTGCCGGCACCTGACGGGCCGGCGAGCACGGTGAGCGATCCTGCGTTCACCTCGAGGTCGATGTGGCGGACGGCCCACACCTCACCATTCGCGGTCCGGTAGGCCCGGCCGACTCCCACACACGTGACCACCGGATCATCCGCCATGACGCAACAACTCCGAGGTGTCGGCGGTGTCGGCTGCCCGTTGGCTGATACGCGACGTGGCCCAGGCAACGCCGACGGCCCCGACCGCGGTGACGACGATGAGCTCGATGGCGGGAACCCAGCGCGGGCCGGGAGGTGTCTCGGGCACCGGGTCGAGAGCGGCGTAGACCGTCCAGGCCGTGATGAGGGCGGCGGCGGCGCCCAGTGCCACCCCGACGACCACCGGGATGGCCGTCTCCAGGAGTGATGCCCTGATGTGGGCTGCCCGGGTGAGACCCATCCGGCGGGCCAGGGCGTAGGCGAGGTTGCGTGACCGCTGGCGGGTGTCGGAGTAGAGGAGGATGCCGCCGATCGCAATGAGCCCGGCGAGCACGGCGTACAACTCCAGGAAGTCGAAGGTCCACACAACCGCCTGGAACTTGAGCAGGTCGAGGGTGCGGCTGGCGGGCAGCGTGTAGGAGAATCCGATCGACTCGGATCTCAGGACGTCGCCAACTGCCCCGGCCTCCTCGCCGCTGACCCACAGCAGGTAGCGCAGCACGCCGGGGGACCGGCTGGCCTGCTCGATGGCCGAGGCGAGCGCCTGCTCGGATATCACCACCAGCGGACGATCACGCCGAGAGCCGGGAAACGCCTCGGCGGTACCCACCACGTCGATGGGAAGTTCCATGCCACGAGCGTCGACCAACCCGTTGCCGAGCGTGCCGTTGGCGATGATGGCCGGTGCGACGCCGTCGACCAGGTCGCCCAGCCCCGCCACCAGCTGGTCGATGGGCACGTCCGAGAACGACTCGTCCCAGTAGGCGCCCCGGGTGAAGGTGTCGGGGTCGATCACCAGGATGTCGATTCGTTGGCCGACGAAGTCGGCCCGATCGATCAGCGCCACCACGGTGGCGTGGTCGGCGTAGGCGCCGGGCACCGAATCGAATCCGTACACAGGAGCCGCCACGTCGGCACCCACGAAGCTTCGCCCCTTGGCGTCGATGGTGGAGGTGGTGGACCGGGTCAGGGTCGCCGAGTACACCAGGGTGGCGACTGGGATGGCCGAGCCGACCACCAGCACCGTCGCCAGCAACGGGGCGCTGGCAATGCGGCGTGAGGCCAGGTGAAGGGCGGGACCACCCGAGAGCCGGCCCACCCAGGGGGCGAGGCGAACCACCATGATGCCGCCCAGGAGCGCGGCCGCGGCGAATACCAGCATCGGGTACAGCACCACCAGCGGGTCGATCGATCCAACGAGTTGGCGGTCGCCCACCACGACCGCCTGTTCCCCCAGTCTGGTTCGGACCCAGTAGGCGGTGGCGGCCGTCGCCAACGGCACCACCAGCCCGATCCCGCTCTTGTGCCCGGCTTCTGCGGTGCGCAGCAGTGAGCGAGACCGTCCGGCCGCCACCAACATGACCGCCACCACGGCCATGGCCGCCGCAGCGACGGCGCGCCCCAGGCCATCGGCGAGGGCCCCGCCTTCGACGGGCCCGCCGGGCCCGGCGATGGCCACCACCGGACGCGCCAGTGCCCAGCCCAGGGCGGTGCCCAGCCCGATCGGGATGAGGGTCTCCAGACCGGCCTTGACCCCCAGCGCCCACGGGGGAACACCGCGGGCGGCGAGCGATCGCAACTCGGAACGGCGTCGATCCACCCAGTAGCTGCCGGCCATGCCCATCAGGGCGAGTGCGGTGGCCAGCACCGCCCCGGCGAGTGGGTCGATCGATGTGGCGAGGGCATCGCCGAGGGCGGTCACCCGGTTGGCGACGACGCCGAGGTCGGTGTGCACGGCCGGTCGCTCCGAGGCGAATCCCAAGCTCTCGTCATGCGGGCGGGAAGCCCGGAATGCGTCCTGGGCACCCTGGTACGCCTCTTCCAGCCGGGGAAGGGCCGACACCAGTTGCTCCGCCTCGTCAGCGGTCATCCGGTCGATGTCGACGGGAATCGTCCACTGTTCGTTGATCCCGGCGTTGCCGTAGGTGGCAAAGGCGGCGTCGTAGTGGGCAAAGCTCAGCACATCGAGGTCGATGAAGGCGAGGGGGGTGGGGAGGTCGCCCATGGCGGTGGGCTCCAGCAGGCTCTCGAACCCGCACCACTGCGGCTCGGCCCGGCGGGCGTTGAGGTCGGCCACCACCGCCACCACCGGAAGGTCCGAGCTTTGCGACCCGCTGCGAACGCTGAGGGTGTCGCCCACTCCGGCGCCCAGGTTCGCCGCCAGACGTTCACCCAGCCACAGGCCGCGTCCTTCGCCGCCGTCGATCACCTCCAGGTCCCGGTGGAACCCGGTCCGGTACATGAGTTTCATCGGGAACGAGCGGTCGCTCAGTGTGGCGGTCGCCACCGTCCCCTCCACCACGAGCACCGGTGAGCCAAGCCGGGGGGTGAGGTGGTCGGTGAGCACCTGACGCTGCTCGGAGGCCGGCAGGAAGGATGACACCGCCAGGTCATAACTCGCCGGGCAGCGACCCTCCAGTTCCCGTTCGAGGGCGGTGGCGCCGGCGGAAGAGACGTACAGCGGGGTGGAGGCGGCGACCAGTGCAAGGATGGCGGCGGCGCCCGTCACGGCAACGAACACGGTCAGATGTGCCAGCAACAGGACCGGGGCGCGCCGGAACGGCTTGGTGGTCAACACGGTCGCCACCGGGCCCTGTCACGTCTTCCCATACCTTGGTCATCCTGGCATGTCGGATACGCTGTGGGAGGTGGTTGCTCTCGCTCTCCTCATGATATCGATCCAAGTGGGTGGTGGGTTCGTTGCCGCCCAGGCGGATGCCACCGTGCTGGACTCCTCGACACTCGAGATCTCGATCACCGTCGAGGCCGCACCCGGTACCGATGTGGTGGTCCACATGGTCGATCCCGGGGGGGACCAGCGGACGGTGGCGATGATCGAGTCCACTCCGGGGGTGTACCGAACGGTCTTCGAGACCCGTCCGGTCGATCTGGTGGCCGTGTTCGAGGACCTCGCCGCCGGAACCCAGTCAGATCCGCTCCGACTCAGCGAGATCGGGGTGGCACCTGAACTGGTGGGCGCCGCCCCACCCGTCCCCACAGGTCCTGAGCCGGAGGACCGGTCACTGTTGTGGCTGGGCGGAGCGCTGGCGGCGGCGTCGTTGTCGGCGTTGGCCTTCTGGGTGCTCGGTGGAGCCGACAAACCGGTCCGAGCCGGGGCGTCGGCCGCACCCGAGGCCGAGCTCGAGACCAGCTGAGGCGGGCAGGTCATCCCGGCCCGCGCTGTTTCACCTCGTCCACGTGGCGCATTGCCGATTCGAGTTCGCTCAGCCAGTCGGATTCGTGGGTGCCGACGAGGCGCACGCACCAGGAGAGCGCCTCGCTTCGGCTCTTCGCCACGCCCGATGCGACGAGTGTGTCGAGCACCTTTCGCTCCGGCATCCGCAGGCGGGTCATGGCAGGCACCGCCAGTGTGGTGAACATCTCGGTCTGGCTTCCGCAGGTCGCACCCCACGAGACCTTGCGATCGAAGGTGTGTTCGGCGCTGCGGGCGATGTCGATCCTGCCTGAGCGTGTTTTCTGACGGAATGCCTGGATGCGGGACCGGCGTGCTTCGGCCCGGACCTCCTCAGTGGTTTCGGGGTCGAGCGTCGGTTCCGCCAACACGCCGACCACGACGATCTCATCGCGGTCGTATGTCAGGTCGGGTGTGCCCTCGAACCAGGTGTCGTCGATCCGACCGATGAACCAGCCGAGGATCGTCTCTCGTTCACTCACGTCCGTTCCTTTTCTCGTGTGGGGCAAGTGTAATGATGATTACATGCTTACGCCCAGGGTTGAACGGATTGGGACATCTGACCAGGCCTGTCCAGGGATGGTCGACGAGTCGACGAGTCGGCAAGCCCCGGATTCCGGTCCTGTTGACCTGTTGACCGGTTGACCGCACCCGCGAGGGGATCTCCGCTGCCCGTCCCCATACGCGCCACCCTCGTTGGGGACTAGTCCGTCTGTGAGGAAGCGTTGTGGTTCCTTTAACCGTTGTTTGGTGAACCGGACCGGCCCGATCGACCAACATCTTCCAGAGCCAGGAGTGGAGGAACTCGTGCGGGGGAATGTTCGGCGCCGGCTCGGCGTGCGTGTGTCTGTGATGGTGGTCGCCTCGATGGTGGGGTCGATGGCCCTGCTCGGCGGCCCGGTGTCGGCGGCGGTGGGGAACTTCTCCGACGACGACGGCTCGGTTCATGAAGGGGCGATCGAGGCCATTGCGGCGGCTGGGATCACCCGTGGCTGCAATCCACCCGCAAACGACCTCTTCTGCCCTGACGATCAGGTCACACGCGGCCAGATGGCGGCGTTCCTGGTTCGAGCCCTCGATCTCTCCGCCACCGACGGGACCGAGTTCATCGATGACAATGGCTCGACCTTCGAGGGGGAGATCGAGAAGCTGGCGGCCGCCGGTGTGACGCGTGGGTGTAATCCGCCTGGCAACGATCGGTTCTGTCCCAACGATCCGGTCACTCGCGGTCAGATGGCCGCCTTCCTGCGGCGGGCGCTGGAGGATCGGCTCACGGCGGGACCCGTCACCGACTTCATCGACGACAACGGGTCGACGTTCGAAGCCGACATCGAGTGGCTCGGTGCCACCGGGGTCACCAAGGGGTGCAACCCGCCCGACAACGACCGCTTCTGCCCCGACGAACCGGTGACCCGTGGACAGATGGCCAGTTTCCTCATGCGCGGTCTGGGGCTGGAGGCCGTCCCGCTGTATCCGATCGGCGAGCCCGGCCCCGAGGACGTGGCGCTGGTTTCCCGGTTCCATGTCTACCGCGACGCCGACAACCCCTTCCACGTGTTCCAGATGGCGTACTGGCCCCGCAGCTTCTCCACCGGCTTCGACATCGATCCCGCCGAAGGCACCGAAGGCTGGCAGCTCGAACGGGTCGACGACCCCGGCGCCTACCGCGGGTGGGACATCCTGTCGCCTCCCACCCACTGGGGATTCGACGACGACCCCCGCGACGACGACTGGCTCAACTTCACCCTCACCCGGCCCGCAACCGTGGCGGTGGTGTGGCGCGATGATGCCTCGCTACCCGGCTGGCTGAAGAGCGGGTGGCGGGAAGGGACCGGCGTCACCGTGGCCGGGCGTAACGCCCGGGTCTATCTGAAGGACTTCCCCGCCGGCCGCGTGCAACTCGGCACGGTGGAGGGGTCGTCGGGCAACTACAAGACGATGTACTTCCTGCTGCTCGCCGAGGCCGGCGGCACCCCGTCGCCGACTCCTCCGATTCCCTCCGCCACGACCTACCCGGTTCCCGGCCAGCCCTGCCCGACCTGGGTGCACGACACCTACACCACCACCGGCCCCGACGGCGAGACCTACGCCACCTGGCACCCCCAATGGGACCCGGTGTACTGGTGCAGCTTCGGCCACGATCACGGATCCGACCCGTCCCTGATCCCCGGTGCGCCGATGGTGCCCTACGAGTACGTGTCGGTGAAGAACGGACGGGAGGAACCCCATCCGGGGTTCAAGGAGTTCATCTTCAAGGATCTCGCAGGTGAACACTGGGTGCGGATGGTGGTCCACATGGGCACCTCCGGGCAGTCCCGGGTGTGTCAACAGTTCCATTCTGTGACCACCATGGTCTATGACCTGGAAGGCAACGAACTCATGAACGTGGGGTTCATGGCCGACTTCGGCCGGGCGGTGAACGCCGACACCGGGGCCGCCCTCAGCCCGACCAACTGTGTCGAGTCGCTGCCTTCTGCCGACAACGACCGGACGCGAATGATCAACATGTCGAGTGACGAGCACCACTATGAACAGTGGAACAGCTTCACAGATACCCAGGCCACCGCCAATCTCGGCTTCGGCAACTTCCAGCTCGGGGTCGACAACCGCAACCCGGTGACGGAGTGCACGTCGGCCAGCTGCAATGCCGTCCAGAAGATCGACCGGTTCGCCGACGGTAAGTTCGACAACGGCTCGGAGCGTGCCATCGAAGTGGGGCGCTGGGACGGTGGTCTCGACGTCAGCCCGACCGGGGCTTTCTCGACCGGTGAGTTCTTCACCAACGCCAGGGCGACCCAGGAGGTCTCGGCCTCGGCCGCCGGAGCGGTCCGTCAGTACCTGTCGAACGATGCCGCCCTCGTCGACCTGGCCCCGGACTCCGGTGACTTCACCACCATGTGCAACACCCTCGACCCGTGGACGATGTCGTACACCTGCCGCTCGGTCGGGAACGGGGACAAGTTCCCCAACGTCCCGGACATGCAGTTGATGTGCGCGTTGGGGACCAACTGACGAGTCGGTGAACGGTGGACGGGTGGCCGTTCACCGTTCACCGTCTCAGACTCGGCGAGTGCCTTCGCGATTCTGCCGCGTGCCGGTCGCTGCTCGGGGGCTTTCACGTATCCGCTCGCTGGCGCTCGCTGTATTCGCCGGCTCGCAGGGCTCGCCGAGCTGTATCCGGTCGCTCGCCTGGGGGCTCGCTCCCTGTACAGGCCACCTGCCCGCGGGCTTGGGCTTCGACGCCCCACGTAAGTTCACGCGTTCGGTGCTTGGCCCCGGTTGCGGGGTTTCACGCCCAAACCCGGCACGCGCAAACCATCAAGATCCCAGGTATCGCGGCTTCCCACGCGCCGGAAGCCGGGTCCCACCCCAATGCCACGGGCTGTCCCGCAGGAGTCTGGGCGCCCTCGCAGAGCCTCGGCCGCCCCTACGCAGCAAGGCCACCTCGCGTGAAGTTACGTGGGGCTTCGTAAACGTCCGACAGCGTGCAGGTGGCCTGTACAGGGAGCGAGCCACCAGGCGAGCGACCGGATACAGCTCGGCGAGCCCTGCGAGCCGGCGCATACAGCGAGCCCGCCAGGGCGAGCGAATACCGCGAGCGCCAGCGAGCCCTCGACGCACATCTGTCACGGAGTTCCTCACGTTCGTGAACAAACCCCTTGACCGGGGGGTGGCGGCGTTCGTAGCGTGTGCAAACGGTTGTACGGGTCCGAACGTTCGTGAGCCGGTTTTGATGTCCTGGGAGGACGGATGCGAGGTCAGGGATGACCGACGAGGATCGACTCGAGTTCCTCGGGCAGGTGGCTGCCTGGTACTACGAGGACAACATG
>JBHJOH010000137.1:0-4851 GCA_050329955.1 Acidimicrobiia bacterium
CCCCGAAACACCCGAGAGGAACTCCACATGTCAACCAGTCAACATCTGCTCGACCAGCAACTGCTCGATACGGGCGCCCTGAGCCGGCTGCTCTCCATCACCGACCTCACCGACCCGGCCCACGGCCCACACGCCATCCAGGAGCTGCTCGGCCGCATCGTCGACCGACTGGCCGGGGCGTGGGGGTGCGAGGTCCGCTGGGTTCGCCGCTCCCCCGTCGTCTCGATCGAGGACAACTACGACCGTCTCGGCATCCCCCCCGAGTCGGTGAGCCGTGACGTCCGCTACACCCGCTACGTCTCCCACGACGTGGTGCTGCGCACCCACTCCACCGCCCACATCCCCCAGGCGCTGCGGGAACTGGCCTCCGACCCGGTCGACGACGTGCTGCTGGTGAGCCCCGGCATGGTGTACCGGCGCGACTCGATCGACCGCATTCACACCGGTACCCCCCACCAGGTCGATCTGTGGCGGGTCCGTCGTGGGAAACCACTCGCCGACACCGACCTCGACACCATGGCCCGGCTGGTGATCGAACAGGCCGCCCCCGGCCGACTCAACCGGCATCTCACCGCCGAGCACCCCTACACCACCCACGGTCGACAGGTGGATGTGTCCGACGACGGGGAGTGGATCGAGATCCTGGAGTGTGGCCTCGCCCACCCTTCCGTCCTGCACCGATCCGGCCTCGACGGGTGGTCGGGCCTGGCCATGGGCCTCGGTCTCGACCGACTGGTGATGCTGCGCAAGGGCATCCCCGACATCCGGCTGCTCCGATCAGACGACAGCCGGGTGAGCGAGCAGATGGGCGATCTCCGCCCCTACCGGCCCGTGTCATCGCATCCCCCGATACGACGCGACATCTCGGTGGCGGTGGACGCCGATCTCGACGCCGAGACGCTCGGCGACGCTGTGCGCACCGCCCTCGGCGAGGACGCCGACTGGGTGGAGGCCCTCGAGATCGTCGCCGTCACCCCGGTCGACCGGCTCCCCGTGTCTGCGGTGGTACGGCTCTGCATCACCGAGGGCCAGGTGAACGCCCTGATCAGGATGACGTTGCGGCACCCGACCAGGACACTGAATGACGCCGAGGCAAACCGATTGAGAGACCTCCTCATCGATGTGATCCAAGGGTGGGTCTAGGACCCACGCCGCGGATACACCGTGACCACCCGGCCGGCCGCGAGCGCTACTTGGACGGACGACGACTCCCGCCCACTCCCGACAGTGACCCAGGCGGGTACTCGTTGCAGCTCTCTGCGACCGAGCCCCGAGCCACCCATCACACGATGTCGGTCCTCGATCTCCAGGATCACCAACCGCTGGCGAACCTTGAATGACGAGAGCAGTGCTCGCTCCCACCTCGGGCTCTCGAGTCGCTCGGCGGCGGCACGTGCGAGTCTCTGCAACCTCCACCGAGCGAGTGCGGCGATCGCGGCGAACAGGGCGAGCGGCCCCACCCAGAGCGTTCGCTGCGAGAGCCCGGGGACGGCAGCCTCCGTCGGATCATCAGGGTTCACCAGAATGGGGATGCTGTCTCCTGGCCCGGCCTGGAGGGTGACGAGCAGGCCCGAGTGGAATGCGAGTGTGTGTCGTTGCCCTTCGTAGGTGTAGCTCGCCACGAAGCGATCGGGAGTCGTGTACCGCACGGCCTCCTGGAGGATTGCGGTGGTGTTGGTCCACCGACCTCTCGCCTCTGCGTGAGCCATCGACTCGGCGAAGAACCACACGGTGCAGACGGCGGCGCCAGAGAGCAGCCTGTCGCTACCAAGCAACGGTTCTGACGACCCCGGTGAGGTCGGACGCCAGAACGAGCAAGTACGCCAGCCCGACGGCCGCAGCAAGCAATCGCATTGTGAGCGCCACAACGAGCAAGTTACCTGCTCGGCTACGAGCGGAAAGGCCGCGCTCCTTTGGAGAAAGGCGCACGTCTGACAGCCACTACCTGCGAGGTCATCGCACTGACCAGGATCCCCCATGTATCCCTCCAGCACGCCCACCGACGACGAGGCACACGAACCGGATCGAACTACCGGTGCGATCGGACAGCGTCAGCCGGCGGTCGCGGCGACGGATGCAGCTACCAGCTGACTCAGAACACCTCGATCCACCTGGTCGAGCCGTTTGATGTAGAGACACGACTTGCCGGTGCTGTGTTTGCCGAGCGAGCCGAGCAGATCGTCGTAGCCGTCGAAGCCATCCATGATGTAGAGCACCAGCTGCTGTTTGCGGGGTGAGAACCCGACCTGGAACCAGGTGACGCTGTTTCCCGAGCCGTTGAGGTAGCTGTACTCGCCGAATCCGACGATCGTGGTGCCCCACATCGCACCCGGATCGCCGGTGATGTCGGCCATGAGCGCCCTCACCTCGATGGCATCGGCACGCCTGCCCTCGTCCTCGACCGAAGCCAGGAAGGCATCGACGTCGTCGCCGCCCTTCTGCGTCTTCATCTCGGCCACGTCACGTCCCCCAGGCGTCCAGAGCGGCACGGGCGATGGGCTCGCCCCATTCCTGGACGAAGTGGCCGCCGTCGGGAATCTCCATCGGCTCGGGGCAGCCTTTGATCATGCGGTGCATCGAGTGCATCACCGGGGCGCCGAGCACCGGGTCGGCCATCCCGATCGCCATGAACGAGCGGCCCTCGAATTGCTCCGACCACCAGCGGGCGGCGGCCTTGGAGACCTCGACGCCGTCCATGTCGGGGTCGGTGGGGACGATGGCCGGGAACCTTCGCACGCCGGCCTTGTACTCGGGGCCGGGGAAGGGGGCGTCGTAGGCGGCGATCTCGGCCTCGGTGAGGTGGGGGGTGCCCCGGGCGATGAGCTTTCCAACGGCCAGGTCGGGTGTGTTGGCGACGTAGTCACGCCAGGCGACGAACCCCTCCGACGGGGCGACACCGATGCCAAGGCCGGTGTTCATGATCAGGAGACCCTTGATCCGTTCGGCCATGTCGACCGGCAGGGTCAGGCCCAGCAGCCCACCCCAGTCCTGCACCACCAGCGTGACATCGCTGAGATCGAGCGCCTCGACGAACTCGACCAGCGAGCGGCGGTGGAAGTCCCAGGTGTAGACGGAATCGTCGACCGGCTTGTCGGAACGACCGAATCCGTACAGGTCGGGAGCGACCACCCGGGCGTTCGCCTCCAGGAACACCGGGATCATCCGCCGGTACAGATACGACCAGGTGGGCTCACCGTGCAGACACAGGAACACCTCGGCGTCGTCGGGACCCTCATCCACGAAGTGCATCCGCAAACCCTGGTAGCCGGGGAGGTCGTCGACGTACTTCGGCCGGTACGGCCAATCGGGCAGGTGGTCGAAGCGGGCGTCGTCGGTGCGGAGCGCGTCGATCTTCATCCCGCTGAGGCTACGCCGCCAACCGCGAGACTGCGTACCTCGCCCCCGCACGTGACGGCGTGGTAGGCAGTTTCGGGGCGATCAGGACAGCACTTCGGCCAGCACGTCGACGATGCGACCGATCTGTTCGTCGGAGATCACCAGCGGCGGGCACATCGACAGCGAGTTGCCCGGGACGGGGCGCACGATCACTCCCCGGTCGAGGGCGGCGTCGCGTACCTTGACGGCATCGTGGTCGGCGCCGAGCGCCACCGCCCACACCGCGGCGGTGCCGCGCACCTGCGTCACCAGACCGTCGGCGGCCAACGCGTTGAGGCCCTTGGCGAAGCCGGCCTCGATCCGGGGCACCTCGCCGAGCAGGTTCTCACGCTGTTGGATACCCAGCACCGACAGCCCGGCGGTGGTGGCGAGCGGATGGCCCGAGTAGGTGTAGCCGTGGCGGAGGATGAACCCGTCGTTGGCCTCGAGCGCCTCGACCACCGACGGGCCGCACAGCACGCCACCGAGCGGCACGTACCCCGAGGTGACGGCCTTGGCGAAGGTGATCATGTCTGGTGTGACGTTGTAGTACTGGGCCCCGAACCAGGTGCCGAGGCGACCGAACCCGCAGATGACCTCGTCGAAGACGAGATAGGCCCCGTGCTCGTCGCACAGGCGTCGAAGCCCTTCGAGGTAGCCCTCCGGCGGCGGGTGCACACCACCGGCACCCTGGAGCGGCTCGGTGATGACGGCCGCCACCCGGTCGCCGTGCTCGGCGAACGCCCGGGTCATCGACTCCAGATCCGAACCGGCCACGTTCACCACATCCGGAACCAGCTCACCCCACCCCTCCTTGTTGAGGGGGAGCCCCTGGGCGGAGGTGCCGCCGAAGTGGGTGCCGTGGTAACCGTGTTCCCGGCTGAGAATGACGGTCTTCTCAGGGTGACCTGCCTCGCGCTGGGAGATGCGGGCGAGTTTCATGGCGGTGTCGACCGCGTCGGATCCACCGCTCCCGAAGAACACCCGCGCCCGGTCGAACGGCGACAACTCGACGATCAGATCCGCCAGCCGATCGGTGGGCTGGCAGGTGAAGCGCTCAAAGGTGTGATAGGCGCCGAGGTTGGCAGCGGCGGAGGCGATCGCCTCTCCCACCTCGGCCCGGCCGTAGCCGATGTTCATGTACCACAGCGACGCCATGCCATCGATGAAGCGCTTGCCGGTGTCGTCCCACAGCTCTGCGCCGCTGCCGCCGACGATGTTGAGGAAGTCGGTCCGGCGTGGGGCTGCGAACGGATGGAGAAAGCTGGGTGTTGTCATGGGGGGGCTCCTGAGGACGGTCGGGGCAAAGTTAGCCGCCGCCGGAACCATCGACGGCTCCGGGGCGTCTCACATGCATGAGTTTGCCGATGCGCCGCCGCTTCCGGACCCACACCTGGCGTGGGATCAGGTGTGGGGCGATGCTCGGTGCGCTCGTTCCGACGGCGGCGGCCCTGACACTCGATGTCAGGGTCGCCG
>JBHJOH010000138.1:0-7046 GCA_050329955.1 Acidimicrobiia bacterium
GACGAGCGACGATCCACCTTCTGCACATTGTGCAAAAGGTGGGCGAAACGCGTGCGTTCTGCACATTGTGCAAAAGGTGGGCGAAACGCGTGCGTTCTGCACATTGTGCAAAAGGTGGGCGAAACGCGTGCGTTCTGCACACTGAGGGTCAGCAGCGACGAGCGACGAGACTCCCACAAACGTGGTGGAGCCGATCCGGTACGTTCAACGTTCTACGTTGTACGTTCTGCGTTCTGCGTTCTGCGTTCTGCGTTCTGCTCTCGTGCTCGTACTATTTGCGAATGGACATCTCCCAGGCTGTGCTGATCGGATTGCTGGTGGCGGCGGCGGGTGGTCTGGGGCATGTGGTGCTGCAGTGGATGGGGCGGCGCGGGTGGATCTTCTATGGCGGCGAGTACTCAGCGCCGTTGGGCAGTCGTTCGGCGATGGCCCTGATGGAGTTCGAGTCGCTCCTCAACCCAGCGGTCGAGCACGTGATCGAGTACCGGCGCCAGGGCGATCTGTGGATCCGGGGTCTCAGCGAGCCCGAGTGATCTCACTCACCCTGCGATGGCTGCGATCCACCGGTCCAGCTCTCCGTGAAGGGTTCGTTTGCGGGTGTCGGGCGCCCAGCTGGCGTCGATCGAGTTGCGGGCCAGGTCCGGGGCCACGGCCTCGCCGATCAGTCCGTAATCCTCGTATGTGCGATGAAGACGAAGCTTCCATTGCCACGTATCTAGGAAGTGGGCGAAGTCGGTGTAGCGGAACCGCTCGATGAGCGCTTCGGGACCCGGCACCTCGCCGCCATGATCATGACGCTGCACCAGGAGCCACATCGTGTCGAGTGGGATCGCCCCTTCCAGGTGCAGGTTCAGCTCGCCCTTGGGCATCGATTGCATCAGTCCCAGCGAGATGGGCACGTCCGGGGCGCTGGGGGTGACATCCACGGCAACGTACTCGAATCGAGCGGGGCTGGTGTTCGAGGGTCGATCCCTGCCTGTCGAGGTATACCCTGAGGCGGATGATCGACCCGATCCGCCTCGACCACCTGGTCGCCGACGTCCTGCCGGATGTCGTCGAGTTGCGGCGCACCCTCCACGCCCACCCCGAACTGTCGGGTGAGGAGTACCGGACGACCGAGATCCTGTCCGAACGACTCCGCGCCCACGGTGCGATCCCGCAGTCCCGTACCCCCAAGACGGGACTGAGTGTCGACCTCGGGCATGGTGGCACGTTGGTGGCGTTCCGGGCCGATCTCGACGCCCTCCCCATCCAGGAACCACCCGGGTTGTCGTTCGCCTCACAGGTTCCCGGCGTCATGCACGCCTGCGGCCACGACGCCCACACCGCCATCGGGTACGGGGTGGCACGCGTCCTGGGCGAGATCCAATCCGAGCTCCCCGGACGGGCGCGCGTCATCTTCCAGCCCGCCGAGGAGACCTTTCCGGGTGGAGCGTACGATCTGGTCGGCGAGGGCATGATGGACGGGGTGGGTTCGATCATCGCCTTCCACGTCGATCCCGGTCTCCCCACCGGCCAGATCGGATTCAAACCGGGGGCGATCACCTCGTCGGCCGATCGCTTCTACATCACACTCGAGGGCCCCGGTGGTCACACCGCCCGGCCGCATCAAAGCGTCGACCTCATCTACGCCGCCGGGATGGTGGTAACCCAGGTCCCGGCTCTGCTCGACCGCCTCATCGACGCCCGGTCGCCGCTGGCGGTGGTCTTCGGTCGCCTCCAGGCGGGGACCGCCGACAACGTCATTCCCACCCTGGCCGAACTGTCGGGAACGCTTCGCACCGCCGATCGGGGTGTCTGGGAGCAGGTCCCGGCCATGCTCGAACAGTTGGTGCGCGACATCGTTGCGCCGCTCGGAGCGAAGGTGGTGTTTCACTACCAGCGTGGCATTCCGCCGGTGCTCAACGACCCTCGAACCGTCCAGATCCTGGAGCGGACGGTGGCCCGGTATCTCGGATCGGATGCGGTGACGGGGACGTTCGTGAGCATGGGCGCCGAGGACTTCGCCCGTTACCTCGACGAGGCTCCCGGGGCCCTCATGCGGCTCGGTTGTCAGGACGGCCCTACCAGGGTCGATCTGCACTCGGCCAACTTCCGGCTCGATGAGCACTGCCTCGAAATCGGTGTCCGGGCCGGCGTGGTCGGCCTGCTGGCGATGATGGAGGAGCGACCCAAGGACTGATGCCGAAGGGCGTCAGCCGACGACGCGAAACTTCTCCAGCTCCAGCGCCTGGCGCAGACGATCCGCTTCGCCGGATCGGACCGAGAGCGTGAGGACACCGCCACCACCGTGAACCGCGTGCCGAAGCTGGAGGTCACGGAGGTCGACACCACTCAACGACAGTGCCAAACCGACCCTGGCCATCTCGCCCGGGCGGTCCTCCAACACCATCGACACCGTCTCGACCGGGGCGGCCATCTCCGAGCGGATCTGGCGGGAGCGGCGCAGCCGCTCCTCGAGCACGACACGGTCCTGACGGTCGACGGCATCGGCAAACCCCTCGAGCAAACGGGCCAGGCCCCGCAGCGAACGCGACACCTCGGACCGGTTGGCCGTGAGGACATCGATCCACCAGCCGGGGTCGGACAGCGCCACCCGGGTGAGGTCGCGGAAGCCACCGGCCGCCAGTTCCAGCGCACCATGTTCGGCTGCGACCGCCTCCACTAGGGCCGCCGCCGTGATCTGCGGGAGGTGTGACGCCGCCGCCACCGAGGCGTCGTGCTCGGCGGCGGTCATGCGCACCGGGTTGGCACCCAGCGCCGTCACGATCGCGGTGACGGCGTCGAGCGCCTCGTCGCCGGCACCGTCGGTGGTCAACACCCAGGTGGCGCCCCGGAACATCGACCCCGAAGCCCCATCGGGCCCCGACGTCTCGCGACCGGCCATGGGATGTCCCCCCACGAATCCGGGGAGCCGGCTCCCGGCCGCCACCACCGGGGCCTTGACGCCGGCCACGTCGGTGATGAGCGCAGCGGTCTCGATCGTCTCGAGCGCATGGACGATCGAGCTGATCGGTCCGGCCAGCACCACCAACTCTGCGCCGGCAACGGCGGACTCCCGATCGGTGGCAACGTCGTCGAACGCCCCGACCACGCCGGCCCGATGCAGTGCCACCGGATCGGGATCCCAGGCGGTCACCGTCCAGCCGGTGGCGCGCAGCGAGATGCCGACCGAAGCCCCGATGAGGCCCGTGCCGAGGAGCGCGGCGCGGCCAACATAGCCTCGGTACGCGACCCGGTCTGGAGATGGGGTGTGTGGTGACTGGCTCACGGGGTGCCCTGGCTCGAGGGAATGGCGGATCAGGTGATCGGGTGAGGATGATAGAGAGGTGCGAGCGGGGGATAGACTCGGAATCCGTGAGTGCAGATCCGTTGACCCCGTATGAACCCCACGTCGGGATGAGCCGACAGTACTGGCGCGACATCGTGCTCGGCGTCAACGACGGCCTGGTCTCGATGCTTCTCCTCGTTGCAGGTGTGGTCGGCGGTGGGCTCGACGCAGCCCAGGTGCTGCTCACCGGGGTGGCCGGCGCCGTCGCCGGCGCCGTGAGCATGGCGGCAGGTGAGTACCTGGCCACCAAGAGCCAGGACGAGGTGCTCGAGTCCGAGCTCGCCCTGGAACGGGTACACATTCGTGAGCATCGCCAGGTCGAGCTCGACCAGCTCCGCGGCATGTTCGCCGACATGGGCCTCGCCGAGGACGATCTCGACCCGATCGTGGCCGCATTCGACCGGTCCGACACCGCCCTGCTCAATGCCATGGCTGCCCTCGAGTTCGGCGTGGTCGACACCGAGCGCCGTTCTCCCTACAAGGCGATGGTCTTCTCCGGCATTCTGTTCCTGGTGGGGTCCCTTCCCTCGGTGGTTCCCTTCGTCCTCAGTTCCGACACCTCCCTCGGCTTGGCCTGGGCTGCGGGCATGGCCCTGCTCGGGTTGTTCGTGGTCGGTGTGGCGAAAACCCGGGTCACCCGGGGCAACCCGTGGACGGCCGGCCTGGAGAACATGGCGATTGCCGGCCTCGGCGGCGTGGTCGCCTACTTCGTCGGGTCGCTGATCGGTGCCGGCCTGGCGGTCTGATCGGGGCCTGGGTACGAGAGCGCGACTTTTTGCGAGCCAACAACTCGCACTTTGCTTGCATTTGTTAGCAGTCTGCGGTACGCTCATAGTGTGAGCAAAGGCGACATCACCGAAACCAGCACCCCTGAACCGGACGTCATCAAAGTAGACGTCACGATCATCGAGGTGACCGGGGACGTCGAGGAGACCTCCATCGACGGAAGTCTTCACGATGTCGGTGACTTCATCCGCGAACAACGCGAACGAGCCAACCTCTCGCTCCGTCGACTCGCTGATCGGGCCGGAATCTCCAACCCGTATCTCAGCCAGATCGAGCGCGGCATCCGCAAGCCATCCGCCGAGATCCTGAAACGGCTGTCACGAGCGCTGGAGATCTCGGCGGAGAGCCTGTACACCCGGGCCGGCCTTATCGACGCCGGTCCCGCCGCCCCCACCGTGGTCGAGGCCATCGAGGCGGACCGGCGGCTCACACCACGACAGAAGCAGGTTCTCTTGGACCTCTACCGGGCCCTGGCCGAAGCCGGGTCCGTCACCGAGGAACAAGAGCCAACACGAGACCCCGAAGGGATCTGAACATGAAGAGCAAGCAGTACATGTACGCAGCGGTCGGCGCCCCCGTGGCAGTCGCCAAGGTCGCCCAGACCCGTGTCGAAGAGTTTCGCGTGAAGCTCACCGAGGGTCGCGAGTCCCTCACCAAGGACCTCCAGAAGCAGCTCGAAGAGTGGGCATCGGAAGGCGAGCAGTTCGTCGGCAAGATCGGCGAGAGCAAGGCCATCGACGAGATCACCGAGCGGGTCGACCTCGACCAGGTCCAGGAACAGGTCTCCAAGCTCCGCGACCAGCTCGAAGACCTCCTCGACACCTGGCGCGCCAACTTCCGACCCAATGGCAAGACCGAGAAGGTTGCCGACAGGGTCGAGAAGATCGCCGTCGAGGTGACCGAAGCCGTCGCCGCGGCTCCCAAGGCCGCTACCAAGGCCGTCACAACGGCTGCCAAGAAGCCCGCCGCCAAGACCACGGCCGCCAAGAAGCCCGCCGCCAAGGCGACCGCTACGAAGACGACCGTAGCCAAGAAGCCGGCAGCCAAGAAGCCCGCCACGACCAAGGCATCCTGAGGCCCCAAGACCAATCCACATGAGTGAGGGCCCCCGAAAGGGGGCCCTCACTTTTCGTAGCTCGTAGCTCGTAGCTCGTAGCTCGTAGCTCGTAGCTCGTAGCTCGTAGCTCGTAGCTCGCAGCTCCTAGTGCTTGACGACGGGCTCCAGCTCTTTGGCGCCCTCGATCCAGGAGGCGACCATGCCTTCGGTGGGGAGGCGGCGTACCAGTCGCTTCTTCTCGTTGATCTCGGTCATCTTGGCCACGAGGGTCTTGGCGTTGCGACGCCGGAGCTCCTTGATGGTGTCGACTCCGGCGTTCTCGAGCAGGTCGGAGTACTCCGAACCGACTCCCTTCACCCGCATGAGATCCGCCCGGTTGACCCACTCTAGGATCTGCTCAGGCGTGAAACCGGCCTCCTCCGCGAGTGTGGCGCGGTCCTTGCGGGTCGCGCCTCGTCTCAGGAGCCCCTCTGTCGTCCGAACACCGGTCTTGCGCAGCTTTCGCGCAAACTTGGGACCGATGCCTTCGATCTCCTCGATGGATGCCATTCGTTCGATTCCTCTCATGCACCACTCGCCCCGGAGCGGGAGAATAGTTGCCATCAACGGGCCCGAGCTCCTGCATCGCAGGTATATCGGCCGATTCAGCGACGAGGCTTCAGGTCCCGCACGTCGGACGCCGTGTCGACGTCACGGGGTGCAAGCGACTCCACCCACACCTCCTCCACCCATTCGGGGTGGGCCTGGAGCAGCCGTTTGGCGCCCTCATCCCCCGAGAGCGAGATGAGTCGGGGCCACAGTGTGCGATCGACCAGGATCGGATTCCCCCAGGTGTAGCGGTACTTGGGGACGATGGCGGGCGCCTTGGCCCGCTTCTTCTTCTCGATCAGGGCCGCCACCACCGCCGGATCGACGCCGGGCTGATCACCCAGCACGATGAGCACCGAATCCGCCTTCGACATGCGGGTCATCGCATCCAGACCAACCCGCAACGAGGAGGCCAGACCTTCCTCCCATTCAGGGTTGTCGACCACTCCACACCCGGTGAGATCGACCTCTTCCATGACCCGTTCGAGCTCAGCTCCCAATACCACCCACAGCTCGTCGAGGCCGAAACCCTTGGTAGCCTCGATCACGGTCCCGAGCAGGGTTGCCTCGCCGCCCCACGGCTCGAGCTGTTTGGGCCGGCCGAGACGCCGGGACCCTCCTGCGGCAAGGATCAGTCCGGCGATCATGATGTTCCCTTGGTGATGCGGCGGGCCTCTCCCCGGGTCTCGAGAGGAACATCGGAGCGGTACCGGTCGCGCGTCATCTCGGCGAGGATCGCCACGGCCACCTCCCCGGGTGTCTCGGCCCCGATGTCGAGCCCGATCGGCCCGTGAATCCGGCCCACCTCTTCCTCGCTCCAGCCCGAACCCAACAGTCTCTGCCGGCGGGCGGCTGCGGTGCGGGTGCTTCCCATGGCGCCCAGGTACCGCACCTGACGACCGTGGATCAGCGGCCACAGAGGATCTTCGAAGCGGGCATCGTGGCTGAGCACCACCACGAAGGTACGAAGATCGAACGACAGCTGATCGGCGATCTGGTCGGGCCATCCCACCAGCAGGCGATCGGCCTCGGGGAAACGATCCGGGGTGGTGAAGGCAGGGCGGGCGTCGGACACGGTCACGTGGTAGCCGAGGTGTCGGGCCAGCACGCACAGCGACTGGGCGATGTGCACCGCCCCGAACACCAGCAGCTGGGGTGGCGGTGCCAGGGTCTCGAAGAAGACATCGTGTCCGGCGAACGACAGCGTGATGTTCGACTCCCGCTCCATGATCGCCACGGCGTCAGCGGCCACGTCATCTGCGATCGCGGCGGGCAGCGAGCCCG
>JBHJOH010000139.1:0-10730 GCA_050329955.1 Acidimicrobiia bacterium
TGGTCGGCGGAGCGGCGGCCGACCGGTTCTCTGCCCAGGCCATCCTGCGGAGCTCCGCCCTGGTGATGGCCATCGTGGTGGGTGCTACCACCGCACTTATCGTCGCCGATGTCATCGTCCTCGGCCACCTCTACCTGGCCGCCGCCGTGCTCGGCGCCGCCGACGCCTTCTTCGTGCCGGCCGTGGGCTCGCTGATCCCCCGGATGGTGGCGGGTGACCGGCTCAATGCCGCCAACTCCTTCATCCAGTTGTCGGACATGATCACCCAGGTGGTGGGACCGGCCGCAGCCGGGCTTCTCATCGCCGGGGTGGGCCAGGGCGTCACCTTCGGAATCAACGGCGCCCTGTTCGCTTTCGGGGCGCTGTCGCTGGTGGCGGTGCGGTTCGTGATAGCTCCCCGGGCGGAGTCGGCCGGACGGGTCCTCGACGAGATCAAGGCGGGCTTCTCCCACGCCTGGCACACGCCGGTGATCCGCCTGACGCTGTTCACGCTGTCGGTCCTGAGCCTCGCCGCGGTCGGGCCGCTGACGGTGGGCGGGGCGTTGCTCGCCCGCGATCGTCTCGGCGGTGCCGAGTCGCTCGGCCTGTTCCTCGGGGCGTTCGGGGCTGGATCCCTGGTCGGAGTGATCGCCGCCGTCAGGGCCCGGGTTCCCACCAGCCCCAACCGGCTCCTCATCGCCATCAGTGTCGCTCTCGGGCTCGGCGTCGGTGCCTTCGCCTTCGTGCAGACCCTGGCCGTGGCCATCGCCGTGGCCGCCACCACAGGGCTCGTGCTGGGCTTCGGCGGGGTGGTGCTCACCACCCTGCTGCAGCGGGCCACGCCGTACGACATGCAGGGTCGCATCGCCAGCCTCGTCATGTTCTCGTTCTTCGCCCTCGACCCGGTGTCGCAGGGTCTGTCGGGGTTGCTGATTGGCGCCGGGATCGAAGCACTGTTTCTGATCGCCGGAACGCTCCCGCTGCTGGCGGCGGTCGCCGTGGCCCTCGATCGCTCGACCGGTGACCGGGCGTCTCTTCCCGGGTGATCCACTCGAACCTCTCACTCGTCATTACTTGACTCGTCAGGTATCCTGTCCTCAGAACAGTCATGAAGGAGTTGTGATGGATCCGGTGATGCAGGTGGTGGACTTGGGGATGCCCTGGACCGGGCTCGACCCGTTCATCTTCACGGTTCATCACGTCGACCACTACCCGGCCGGCAACGAGTTCCAGGGGCCGGCGTCCTCGCTCGGCGGACGCCGGCTGGGCATGGACTTCTCCTCCCGCGACGGCTGGAGCATGTATCACGGCGACACCGTGCCCGGTTTCCCCCAGCACCCCCATCGTGGGTTCGAGACGGTGACGGTGGTTCGACGGGGATACGTCGACCACTCGGACTCGCTCGGTGCCACCGCCCGCTACGGCGGCGGTGACGTGCAATGGCTCACCACCGGCGCCGGGATCATGCACTCCGAGATGTTCCCGCTCATCGACGACAACCGGGACAACCCTCTCGAGCTGTTCCAGATCTGGTTGAACCTCCCGCCCCAGTCGAAACTGGTCGACCCGCACTTCGCCATGCTGTGGTCGGAAGACATCCCCGCCCTCGACGTCGCCGACGGTGTCCGGGTCGAGGTGGTGGCCGGAACCCTCTCGGGCCACCAGGCTCCGGTGCCGCCACCCAACTCGTGGGCGGCCAACCCGGCCGCCGACATGGCGATCTGGGTGGTGCTGGTGGAGCCTGGTGCCTCCTGGGAGATGCCCGCCGCCGCCCCTGGCGTCAACCGCATGCTCCACGTCGCCCAGGGAAGCGCCGTATCGGTGGGCCAGGTCACGCTCGGGCATCGGCAGGGCGCCCGTCTCCGACCCGACGTGGCGGTGCCGATCGTCAATCGCAGCGACGCCCCCGTCGAACTGCTGATGCTGCAGGGCCGCCCGATCGGCGCCCCGGTCATCCAGATGGGTCCGTTCGTGATGAACACCCCCGAAGAGATCGATCAGGCAGTCTCCGACTACCGCCGCACCCAGTTCGGCGGTTGGCCGTGGTCGAGCCCCAGTCCTGTCCACGCCCGCACCTCCGGTCGCTTCGCCCTCCACGCCGACGGCCATGTCGAGCACCGGGAAATGCAGACCAGCTGACCGGGCTCGGGTAGGGGAGCCGCGGTATCGTCGGGGACGATGGATGATCCGCTGTTCGAGACGCCGCGTCCCGAGGTGAGCGCCGCCGAAGCCGAGAGTCTGGTCGGCGAGGTGTTCGGCATCGTGGGGATCGCCACCCCCCTCGACGGCGAACGCGACCGCAACTTCCGCATCTGCGCAGATGGCGCCCGCTTCGCGCTTCGGATCGGCAACGCCGCCGACCACCCCGACACGGTGGCGATGCTGTCGCTGGCCATGGAACACGCCCTGGCAGTCGATCCGTCGCTCCCCATCCCGGCCGTGAGCCGCACCCGCCACGGCGATCCCGTCGGCCGTGCCCGCACCGCCCAGGGCGATCACCCGCTGCAGCTGGTGACGTTCCTGTCCGGGATCACACCTCCAGACCGTCCCACCACCCCGGCGTTCCGCCGATCGGTGGGCTCCACCGTTGCCCGGCTCAGTCGTGCCTTGCGGGGGTTCGACCACCCGACGCTCTCTCGTCACCTCCTGTGGGACCTCGCCCGGCTGCCCGAGCTCACCACCCGGCTCGTTCATGTCGACCCGGCCCGACGTCCCCTCCTCGAGCGGCGACTCGTCCACTTCGAACAGGCGCTGGCCCCGGTGCTCCGTTCCCTTCCCCATCAGTTCGTGTATGGCGACGCCCACGCCGGCAACCTGCTGGTCGACCCTGCCGACCCCGATCACATCACCGGCCTGGTCGACTTCGGGGACGCCACCCGCGGTCCCCGGGTGCTGGATGTGGCCATCACCGCTTCGTACCAGGTGTTCGGGGCCGACCCGCTCGACGCTCTCGTGCAGACGGTGGCCGCCTATCACGCCATCGACCCGCTCGACGGGACGGAACTGTCCCTCATCCCGGGGCTGGCGGTGTCCCGGCTGGTGCAGTCCTATCTCATCTCGGCGTGGCGTTCGGCACTCCACCCGGATAATCGCGACTACATCATGAGCGACTCGGCCGACGCCTGGGAGGGGATCGTCGCCATCGACGCCCTCGATCCGGAGGTGGCTCTCAGCGAGCTGCGCAAGGCTTGCGGACTGGGGCGCCCCGCTCGTCGACCGCTCACCGAGGCGGTCGCCCACCGCCGGGACCGACTGGGGCCGGCGCTGGCGCTCAGCTACGCCGAACCCGTGCGGCTCGAATCGGGCGACGGGGTGTGGCTCACCGACACCGACGGGCGGCGTCTGCTCGACGCCTACAACAACGTTCCCCACGTCGGGCACGGCCACCCCCAGGTGACGTCGGCCATCGCTGCCCAGGTCCGTCGCCTCACCACCAACACCCGCTACCTGGTCGACGAAGTGGGGGACTATGCCGACCGGCTCGTCGGCCTGCTCCCCGATGAGCTGTCGGTGGTCATGTTCGTCAACTCGGGGAGCGAGGCCAACGACGTCGCCTATCAGATCGCCCGGGTCGTCACCGGGCGGCGCAGCGTCGTCACCACCGATCATGCCTATCACGGCACCACCTTCGTCACGTCGATGATGTCGCCCGAGGAGCTGGGTCGCGATCGGCTGGAGGGGTGGATCGCCCATGTGGGCGGGGCTTCGACACTGGGTGCCCCCGACGCGGCGGCCAGGGTGGAAACCGAACTCGGCGGCGCCTTCGTCGATCTCGCAAGCCGGGGTGAGGCGCCGGCGATGGTGATCTTCGACGACGTGTTCTCGAGCGACGGGATCTTCGCGGTCCCGACCGGGTATCTGCGGGCCGGCTACGCCAGGGCACGGGCCGCCGGCGCGCTGTGCGTCGCCGACGAGGTCCAGGCCGGGTTCGGCCGGGTCGGCTCGTCGTTCTGGGGCTTCGCCCAGGACGGTGTCGTCCCCGACATCGTCACCCTGGGGAAACCGATGGGCAACGGGCACCCCATGGGGGCGGTGGTCACCACTCCGGCCATCGCCGCCGAGTTCGCCGCCGGCTGGCACTTCTTCTCGACCTTCGCAGCGTCGCCGGTGGCGGCTGCCGCCGGATCGGCTGTACTCGACGTGCTCGACCGGGAACGGCTGGCCGAACGGGCCGACGAGGTCGGTGCCCACCTCCGGCAGGCGATCGCTGGGCTGGCCCACCCAGCCATCACCACGGTGCGCGGGCCGGGGCTGTTCATCGGCATCGAGATGTCCAACGAGGCGGCGGCGCAGGCAACCGTCGAGGGGCTGCGCCGGGAGGGAGTGCTGGTAGGACGGACGGGGCCGGGCGGCAACGTCGTCAAGGTGCGGCCCCCGATGGTGTTCTCCCGCCATCATGGCGACCTGTTGGTCGACCGGTTGGCAGTCGTGCTCGAGACCGTCGGCTGACTCCCGCTACCCGACCCGCCCGCCGTACCCTCCCACCCATGCAGACCGTGTGGGTGATGGGCGACCAACTCAATCGCAGCATCGGCGCCCTGGCGGATGCCCGACCATCCGACACCCGGGTGCTGATGGTCGAGAGCGCCGCCCTCTTCGAGCAGGGTGGGTTCCATCGCCAGCGCATCCACCTGGTGCGGGCCGCCATGCGGCGATTCGCCATCGAACTTCGAGCGGACGGATTCGACGTCGACCTGGTGGTTGCCCCCACCCTGGCGGCCGGATTCGAAGATCACCTCCTCCGTCACGGTCCGGCTGATGTGGTGGCCACCGAACCCAACGGTGCGGGAGTCGCCCGGCTGCTGGCCCGCCTCGGCGTGAGCACCGTCAGATCCAATCAGTTCCTGTGCCATCGCGACGAGTTCGCGGCGTGGGCGGAGGGTCGGCCGCGGCTGGTTCTGGAGGACTTCTACCGGTGGAGGCGAAATGCGCTCGGCTACCTGATGGAAGATGGAGCCCCGCTGGGAGACCGGTGGAACCTCGATGGCGACAACCGTCGTCCGCCTCCCGCCGGAACCGCCCCCTGGCCGGAACCGATCCGTTTCGAACTCGATCAGCTCGACCGTGAGGTGGTGGCGACACTTCCCGTCGGCGCCCCGGGAGCGGAACCGGTGGGCTGGTGGCCGACCTCACGATCCCAGGCACTCACCCAACTCGACCACTTCGTGGAGGAGGTGCTCCCTCACTTCGGCCCCTACGAGGACGCCATGCTGTCCACCGACTGGCATCTGGCCCATTCCCTGCTGAGCCCGGCGCTCAACCTGGGGTTGCTGCTGCCCAGGGAAGTGTGTGATCGGGTGGAGGAGCGCTACCACCGGGGCGGCGTCCCGTTGAACTCAGCCGAAGGGTTCATCCGCCAGGTGGTCGGCTGGAGGGAGTTCGTGTGGGGCATCTCCTGGCTGTGGCCCGAACAGGAGGAGGCCAATGCCCTCGAGCACCATCTCCCGCTTCCACCGTCATTCGTGGGCGCCGCTCCCACCACCCTCGCCTGCCTCGGGTCCGCACTCGAAGGGCTTCACGAGCGGGGATGGGTCCATCACATCCAACGGCTGATGGTCCTGTCCAACATCGCCAATCTGGTCGGGGTTGAACCGGTGGAGGTGCGGCGCTGGATGCGTCGGATGTATGTCGACGGCGCCGACTGGGTGATGGGGCCCAACGTGATGGGCATGGGGTTGTGGGCCGACGGTGGGCGGATGTCGACCAAGCCCTACATCTCGGGCGGTGGCTACATCAACAAGATGAGCGACCACTGCCGGCGCTGCCGGTACGAGCCGGGAAAGCGGACCGGTGAGACGGCATGTCCGCTCACCACCCTCTATTGGGACTTCCTCGACCGGCATCGGGCGGTGCTGGCGTCGAACCACCGTATGGCTCCCCAGTACGGGACCCTGAATCGGTTGTCCGACATGACCCAGGTCCGGGAACGAGCCCGGTTCGTGATCGCCGAGATCAGCGCCGGCCGGATGTGAACGAGCTGTGCGGTGCCGCCGACATGCCGACGGTGATGCCGTCGCGGGCCAGCGCCACCGCGTAGTCCGTATCTCCCCGGGTGGCGGCCAGGTCGGCGAAAGGGTCGCCGCCGATCACGCCCAGCTCCTGGAGAGTCACGATGCGTTCCTCTTCGCCGAGGTCCGGTTCGGTGGTCCGCAGCAGCAGATCCATCGCCTCGACGATGATGTCGCCACCGTCGGTATTCCGATCGCCGATCACCGACAGCTCGACCACCATCCCCGACTCGGCATCGATCCGTCCCCGCAACCCGAACGTGTCGGTCCATTCGTGGCCGAAGAGCAGGTCGCCGTCACCGTTGTCGGTCGGCGTGGGGTCGGGCAATGCGAGCAGGGGCCGGCCAGTCGCCGTAGCCGCCCGGTTCCACCGTTCGGTGATGGTGGGAGCATCGAAAGGAAACGTCAGACGATCCACCTGCAGTCCGTTCACGAACACCGCCACCGCCACCGCCACCATCGACCCGCCCAGGACCACCGACTTCCATCCGGATTGCCCGGGACGGCGCGTGAACAGATCCCGGGAGGGGAGCAGACCCACCCGGGGCGGCGAAGTTCGGACGGTACGATCAATGCCCATGTCGTCTCCTATCGGCAGCTTCCTCGCTGCGCTGCACGAGATCATCCCGGCCCACCGCACCGCCGACTGGGACGTGTCGGGACTGCAGCTGGGCGATCCTTCCGGCGCTGCCCGCACCGTGGCGGTGGCACACGAGGTCACCGAAGCAGTGGTGGCGTCCGTGCAGGCCCAACAGGTCGATCTGCTCATCACCTACCACCCGCTGCTGTTTCGTCCCACCAATCGGCTGATCGATGGGCCAACCGCCCCGGGGAGGGCGTTACGCCTCATCCGGACCGGTACGGCGGTGGCAGTGGCCCACACCTCGTTCGACGCCGCAGAGGGTGGAACCGCCGACGCCCTCGCCGAGGCGCTGGGGTGCACGAACATCACAGGGTTCGGCCCGGTGGCGCCGGCCGGCGCGGTGAAGGTGGTGACGTTCGTGCCCGAATCGGCGGCGGACGGGCTGGCGAATGCGATGGCGGCGGCCGGCGCAGGCGCCATCGGCAACTACTCGGGATGCTCGTTTCGAACCCCCGGCCTCGGAGTTTTCCAGGCCGGCCCCGGAGCCGCCCCGGCCGCCGGCGAACCCGGCGGGTCGAACCGTGAGCCCGAGATCCGCCTCGAGATGCTGTGCCCCTCGTCGCGCCTCGATGGAGTGGTGGCGGCCCTGGTGGCCGACCACCCCTACGAGGAGCCCGCCTTCGACGTGATCGACACCCGTTCCAACATGGGTTTGACAGGTCGGGTGGGAAATCTCCCGGCGCCCGTCACGGTGGACGAGTTTGCCGAGGCGGTGCGGGTCCGGCTCGGCTCATCCGGATTGCGGGTCTCGGTGGCGGGGTCGCTGGTCGAGCGGGTGGCGGTGGTGGCAGGATCCGGTTCGTCGTTCCTCGGCGCCGCCCGGGCCACCGGAGCCGATGTGTTCGTCACCGGTGATGTCGGCCATCATGCCGTGCGGGAGGTGGTCGATGGTGGTCTGGCCGTGATCGACCCCGGGCATGCCGGCACCGAACGACCCGGGATGTCACGGCTGGCCGCAGTAGTGGCCGGAGTCTGTGCCCGCTTCGGATCCGAAATGGTCGACCTCACCGCTTTCGATCCCACGCCATGGCGGTAGGCTCTGGCTCAATGGAGATGCCCGTACTTTCCGACCTGCTCGACCTCCAGGACGTCGATCTCGAGATCGACCGCCTGCTCGACCGGCGCCAGGGCCTCCCGGAACTCGCCCAGTACCGCGATGCCAACACCGCCCGGATGGGAGCCGAGACCGACCGAGACGGGATCGCCGCCGACCTCCGCCAGGCCGAGTTGGAGCTCGACAAGGCCGAAGGCGAGCTCGAGATTCTCGAAGCCAAGCTCAAGGAGTCCGAGACCCGGCTCTACGCCGGAGGGATGAGCGGCAAGGAGACCGAGCACAAGCGGCTCGAGGTTCGCTCGCTCTCGGGCCAGAAGGACGCCTCCGAGGATCGGGTCCTCAAGCTGCTCGACCAGCGTGACGAACTCAGCGCCAAGCTGTCCGAAGCCCAGCAGAACGTCGCCTCCAAGCGGGCCCGTGAGACAGGTCTCGAGGAAGTCATCAAGATGGCCTGGGCCGAGATCGACCGCGACCTCGGTCGCAAGGAAGCCCGCAAGGCCGAGATGATCCCCGCCCTCCCGACCGAGCTCCTCACCCGGTACGAGAAGCTGCGCAAATCCAAGCAGGGCGTGGCCATCGCCCGACTCGACCACGGTCAGTGCGGTGGGTGCCACCTCACCCTGTCACCGGCCGAGCAGAAGGACGCCGCCGAGACCGACCCGGCTCTGTGCGTGCACTGCCGGCGCATGCTCGTTCTCTGACCTTGATCCTCTGGCACGTAGCCGGCGCCCTGTTCCTGTTCCGATGGGTGTTCCGCGACCCCTCCGTCGATGTGCGGTTCCTGGTGGCCGGCGCCCTCATCCCCGACCTGGTCGACCTCGCCATCGGCACCGTGCTGGCGCCCCAGCTCGGGAGCGGCCAGTTGTGGCTGCACACCCTGGTAGCCCCCAGCCTGGTGGTGATCGTGGTGCTGGTGGCCACCCGGCGTGGGGCTCGGCGACGGGCATGGATGGCGCTGACGGTCGGGATGTTCTTCCATCTGCTCCTCGACGGCATGTGGACGTCGACCGAAGTGTTCCTGTGGCCACTGTTCGGTTTCGACTTCCCGGCCGGTGCCACCCCGTACTGGCCGGCGGCATGGGAGCGCGCACTCGACGACCCATGGCGGTGGGTGAAGGAGGCTGTCGGTCTCATCTACCTGATCGGGCTGTGGAAGACGTCGGGACTGTCGGATCCCGGCGCACGCACCGCGCTGATGCGGACCGGCCGCTTGCCCGGACCACCACCTTCGGCTTCGCCCTTACTACCGTGAACGCCACCATGGCAACCAGATCGGCGTTCCTTGGCGTCCTCGTGTCGCTGTCGGTGTTCACTTCGTCGTGTACCCCCCAACCCGAGTCGGCGTCGATTCCGGAGTCGGCTTCGGTGTCGGCACCCGTGGCGGAACCGGGCGCATCCGATCCAGGTGGGGCGGTGACCGAGCTGTTGGCCGCCCTGTCCTCCGCCGACTTCGAGAGGGCATCCCAACTCACCGTTGACGACCAGATGCTGTCGATCGCCGTCACCGGGAACGTCCCCACCGATGCTCTCCAAGGTGTGCTTGCCACCGGCGGGTCGGACATCGGCCGCAACTACTGGGAGAGCTTCGCCAACAACCTCGAAGGCTTCCTCGGTGTTGGCCCGGATCAGGTCAGCACGGGCGGGATTACCGAGATCGAGGTCGCTGGGGTCAGTTTTGCCAGCGTTCAACTGATCGTGCCCGGTGACTCGATTCCACGGCGATTGGTGGTGCAGCAGACCAACGGATGGAAAGTGGACGTGGTGGCCAGCTTCGGGCCGGCCCTCGCCCAGCGGCTCGGAAGGGCCGCCGAGGCGTTCCGGGTCGACCCCAGCGCCGCCGGGATCCTGGAATCACTCGCCCGCCAGCGGCCCAGCCTCCAGGTTTCGCTCGAGGCCCCCGGACTCGATCCCGAGACCGCCCAGGTGATCCGCTCCGCCCTCGTGTCGTTGGGCGGATGACATGACAATGCCACTGCTCGACTGGATCCAGCAACTCAACGCCATCGCCCAATCGGGCCTCACCTTCGAGCCCGGGGAGTACGACCGGCAGCGCTACGAGCAGATCCGTCGCCTCGCCGCCGAGATGGCCGCCCACCCCGGCGGCGACGTCGAAGCGGTGGCAGCACTGTTCGCGGTCGACACGGGCTACGCCACCCCCAAGATGATCTGCCGGGCGGCCGTCTTCGACGAACACCAGCGCATCCTCATGGTGAAAGAAACCGCCGACGGGCGCTGGACACTCCCCGGAGGGTGGATCGACATCGGCGACTCCCCGGCCGACGCCACCGAGCGCGAAGTGCGGGAAGAAACCGGATACGTGGTGAAGGCCACGAAACTCGCCGCCCTCTACGACAAGCGCCGCCACCCCCACCCACCCGGAGCCCACCACGCCTACCTGACCTTCTTTCTCTGCGACCTGCTCGGCGGAGAACCCACCACCAGCATCGAAACCTCCGAGATCGCCTGGGTCTCAGAACACGACCTCCCCGAGCTCTCCACCGGCCGCGCCACCGAAACCCAGATCCTCCGCATGTGGCACCACCTGCGCCACCCCGCCCTCCCCACCGACTTCGACTGAAATGCCCAGGGGGGACGACCCCCCTTCGACCCCCCGCCGGTCCTGGTCTTTCGTTCTTCGCGTGCTTGGCCGGGGGTGCGGAGGTTGGCGGGTGGCCCGTTTGCCACGTTCCGGATTCTGGGCCTCTGGCCTCTGGCCTCCTGCTTCCGGCTTTTCTGTGATGCCCAGGGGGCGCGACCCCCCTGACCCCCCGCCGGTGCTCGTGTCGACTCTTCGCGTGCTTGGCCGGGGGTGTGGAAGTGCTCGCGTTGGCTGTTGCCACGTTCCGGATTCCGGGCCTCCTGCCTCCTGCCTCCTGTGATGCCCAGGGGGGACGACCCCCCTTCGACCCCCCGCCGGTACTCGTCACGACCGGTCGCGTGCTTGGCCGGGGGTGTGGACCGGTGGCGTGCCACGGCTGCCACATTCCGGATTCCGGGCCTCCTGCCTCCTGCCTCCTGCCTCCTGCCTCCTGTGATGCCCAGGGGG
>JBHJOH010000140.1:0-14913 GCA_050329955.1 Acidimicrobiia bacterium
GGCGATCGTCGAGGGTGGGACGGCCATGACCAACCTGATCTTCGGGACCGACCTTCGCGACGGGATGCTCCCGCCACGCTTCGAGCAGATCGACCTGATCATCGAGCAGACGTTCATCACGTTCTTCATGGCCATCCTGGCTACCGCCATCGCCGGTGGCCTGAGCTTTCCGCTGGCGTTTCTCGCCGCAGTCAACACGGCTCCCAACAAGGCCGTGCGACTGATCGCCCGGGGCATCATCGTGATGTCCCGCACCATCCCCGACCTCGTGTTCGCGGCAATCTTCGTCCGGGCCTTCCGCATCGGCCCACTCGCCGGCATCCTCGCCATCGGCCTCCACGCCATCGGCATGTGCGGGAAGCTGTTGGCGGATGCCATCGAAGAGAGCGATCCCGGTCCCCGGGAGGCGATTGCCGCCACCGGAGGCGGGTGGTTCCAGCAGATGTCGACCGGCATTCTCCCCCAGGTGGTACCCACCTACCTCGGCGTCGTGCTCTACCGGCTCGACATCAACTTCCGCTCGTCCACCGTGCTCGGCATCGTCGGAGCCGGCGGAATCGGACAGCTGTTCAACACCTACAAGGGAAGCCTCCGCTGGGATCTCGCCTCCGGAGTGGTCCTGTTCATCATCGCCACGGTGCTGCTGGTCGAGTTCCTCTCGGCCCGGGCCCGGACCGCACTGCTGGGTCACGACACTGCGGGTCAGCGCCGCAATGCCGGTGGCGTGATGGCCAGGCTGGGCGAACACTTCGGCAGGACCCCTGTCGTCGCCGCCGACTTCGCGCCCGGAAAGGCGGAGGCCGAGATGGCGAGGTTCGACCGGACCAAGCTGCTCCCGCCCTGGACCAGGTACCGCCGCAAGATGGCGCTCTACGCCGCCGGGGCGGCAGCGCTGGTGGTGGCGTCCTTCCCGGTCACCGGCTTCTCCATGCAGACGTTCCTCATGGGGTTTCGGCTCCAGTTCAGCGATCCTGGGTCGGGCGAGCTGCCGTCGGTGTGGAACATCGCCCTGCGCCTGATCCCGATCGAGCTCGACCCGTTCCGGATACAGCTGGAGTGGCTCGACGAGCGCATCATCGACGCCATGTTCGAGACCATCGCCATCGGTTTCTCCGCCACCACCATCGGAGTGGCGCTGTCGATACCACTTGGCTATCTCGCCGCCCGCAACATCGCGCCGAACTCGTTCGTGTACGGCGCCGCCCGCGCCTTCATGGTGGCGTTGCGGGGCATCCCCGACATCGTCATCGCCGTGATCTTCGTGGCAGGAATCGGTCTCGGCCCACTGGCCGGCACCATCGCTCTCATCATCGGTGTCCTCGGATTCGGCGCCAAGTTCTACGCCGATTCACTCGAGGAGGTCTCGGAGGGCCCACGCGACGGAGTCACGTCGGTCGGCGCCTCCCGATTGCAGGAGGTGGCAACCGCGGTGACACCCCAGTTCGTGCCATCGCTCACCTCCAACAGCCTCTACATCCTCGACATCATGATCCGCTCTTCGGCGGTGCTCGGGTTGGTGGGAGCCGGTGGCATCGGCTTCTACCTGTTCAACGCCGCCCAGAGTCTCCAGTTCGAGGTGGTGGGCGGGATCATCATCATGGTGTTCGTGGTGGTCTTCCTCATCGAACGGGTGAGCGACTGGGCTCGGGCCCGGCTGATCTGAAACCCGATGTCCCGGAGCTCGAAGCGTCGAATCCGAAGGGGCGGATTCGACGCTCGATGCGGAGTTCCGCCTGGTAGATCTCTGTGCGGCCTACGAGGCCGGTGATCCAGGCGCGGTCGGGTCCGTTCAAGGGGGAGGTGTAGTTGTAGAGCCTGAAGATGCCGTCCCCCTCGTGGACCAGCGCCGGGAAGCAGGTGTCGCCGTGGCCTGGTAGGTCGGCGAGCAGCTCGACGTCCAACGTTTCCGGATCGACCCGCCACAAGGACGTTCGTTTCCTGGTGGCTGCGTACACGCCTTCGTAGAAGCGCATCCTCGCCGGCTCGCGGAGACGCAGATTCAGGTCGAATCGGCCGCCGCAACCCAGGCTGCGTCGGGCGATGAGAAGAACCTCACCGTCGTGACCGAACAACAGCGGTGAGTCCAGCTTCATCGGGATGTGGCGAGTCTCCCAGGATTGCTGTCCGGGCCTCTGCGCCGAAACGGCGGATCCGTACTCGTGAGGTCCGTCCCGGCGCGTGACGCCTACCAGGGTGCCGTCGTCCATTCGGATGATGTCGGTCTCGGTGCCCGTGGCCGACGGTGGTTCCATATCCGGACGGGGATACCACCGGGTGCCGTCGTCGGTGGTCCACAACTCGACCGTGGGGGGAACGAGGTTGGCGGGACCCAGGAGGCCTGCACCGCGATAGACCGTCATCAGGGGTGTAGCTCCCAACCATCGAACCCGCCACAGCACGTGGTCGACCCCCGAGACCGGCACCGGCTCACTCCACCGTCGCCCACGTCGAACCGCCACATGGATACGGTCCGGTTGGAACCGCCGCCAGTCGGTGCCGGCGGTGAAGAAGAACAGGTGGAGCCGCCCGTCGAATACGAACAGTCTCGGCTCGCGGACATCGCGATCCAAGGCAACGGTGTGATCGTGGTGCCAGGTGTGACCGCCGTCGACGCTCGACGCCAGGTGGATGCGGGCCTTTCGGCTGGCCCAGTGCCACGGACCCGAACGCCACGCCAAGTGGCGAACACCTTCCAGGTCCGCTACATCGACGTTGTTGTTGGCTCGACTGAGCGGGAGTCGTCCGGAGGCAACCACGACGGACGGTTCACCCACCCTGATGCCGTCACTGTCGATCATGGGGCCAGCGCCCACCGACCGGCGACGATGGCGAGTTCGTTCATCGAGGATCTCTTTCGTGTCCGGTCTCCACGATCGGGGTGCTCAACCGCTGTGTCCAGGGGCCAACGGCTCCTGGACCGATGTCAATCCGATGCGACCACGTTCATGGTCCAGGGGTGGCCGGTCCGGGCCGGCGGGGCCAGGTCCACCTTCCACCTGTCGGTGATGGCATCCGCCAGCAGCGCCGGGGTGGTGGGGGTCGCTCCCGACTCGAGGAGGTGACGGACGATCGCGCCGTGGGTTCGTTTCGAGACGGCGCCCGCCGCTCCGCGTCGGTCGGGACGTACGACCCGCACCGACACGGTGCGGTCTTCGAGATCGGTCGGTGAACCCAGCGCTCGGTAGCTCGGGGAGCGGAAGTCGACGATCACGCCGCGATCTCCGGCGGTCTCGGCCAGCACCGACCCGAGGGCCGGACGCCACAACGGCTCCAGCGGTCCCACACCGACCAGATCGGCACAGATGTCGAGCCGGTAGGTGGGGATGCGGTCGACGGGTCGCAGCGCTCCCCACAGTGGTGAGACCACCACCACCCGGGTAGCGGCGCGCCGCTTCGCCGCCGGCGACATCGACGACGCGTCGAGCGCCGTGAAGAAGCCACCCCGGTACACCTCGAGCGCGGATCGGGCGGGCAGGCCCAGCACCCGCCCGTTCCGGGCCACCTCGTCGGCACGGGAATCGCCGACCATGAGCCGGGCAAGCGCGTCGCGGCGGGCACTTGTGACCACCAGCGCCCGCAGGACCATCGAACGCACCGGAGCCAACTCCGGAAACGACAAGGCGTTGAGGTCGACCGGCAAACCACGGCGCGGCGGTGGAGCCTTGGTTTCCGACGATGGCAGCAGCATGAGCACGCAGGCCATCCTATGACCGGCTGGTCGCGTCTGGCCTCACGCCCCCTGCGGCCCTGGCGGCCCCGGGAGGGGGGCGGCACCCCTGACCGCAAACAGTCGAATCGCCTCGAATTGTCTTCACGCCCCGCCCGCCAGGGCAGGAGGTCGCGTCAGGGTCCGGGGTGATCGCGGCACAGGCGCGGGTAGGGTCGGATACGTGTCAGATGAATCATCCGGCGAGCGGCAGCTGTCCCGGATCGAAATCTTCTGGATCCCGCTCGGCGCCGGCGGCCATGGATTCGTCCGCTGGAACGGTCGGGTCTACGAAGCGATCCGGGCCCGTGCCGAGCGCCGCCCCCGCCTCGATCTCTATCACACTGCGTTGGAGGTCCACGTTCCGGAGGGCCGTTTCGTCGTCGAGAACGCCTGGCCTAGCCCGGACAGCGACACGGCTTCGCGCGGAGTCATGGTGGAGGGGCCGGTCTTCACCAGTCGGCTCGGACGGTTCCGGGCGTTCCGTTACGAAGTCCGTTGCTGGCATGACGGGATCATCATCGATGCCGGCGAGGCGGTTTTCGGTCCACAGACCGTGATGACCGATCCGGCAGTGGCACGGGCCCTGCTCGCAGCGGTGGCTGATGTCCCGGGCTTGGAGTGGGGTCGCGACCCTCTCGGTGTCGGTGACATGTGGAACTCGAACTCGGTCATCTCCTGGCTCCTGGTCAGGAGCGGGATCCCGGCGGCGGAACTCCGCCCCCCAGAGGGTGGGCGTGCGCCCGGGTGGCGGGCCGGGATCGTCGTGGCCGGGCGATGAGCCAGGACAGTCGATGGTCACGGAATCAGCACGACAGATGCCGTCAGTCCTTGGCCGGTCTCACCCGTCCTTCTCCGCATCGAGCCCGAGCCAGGCGGCCAGCTTTCCGATCTCGCGGTCGACCCGGGAGCGAACCGCCTTGGAAAGGTGCGTGTCCTCGTGGATGGCGTCGACCCTCAGCTCGCCTGCCTTGCGATCGGCGGTGGCATCGAGCTTTCCCACCAGTTGGTCGTCGTCCAGGATCGGGAGGGCGAAGTAGCCCCAACGACGCTGAGGCGCTGGTTTGTACATCTCGAGGGCGTACTCGAACCCGAACAGCTCCAGGGCCCGGGTGCGGTCGTGGATCAGCCGGTCGAATGGAGAGAGCAGAGCGGTACGGCCTTCGAACCCTTCGGCGGTCGCTTCCGGGTCCACCCGCCATTCGCCGGAAGTGCTCTCGATCTCGACGGCCACGCCGGCGTCGCCCACGATACGGGGTCGGGCCACGCCCACGGATCGGAGCCGCCGCTCGTTCCGGATCTTGCGCGCCTCGTCAGCCGGGATGGGTTCGACTGATGGATAGACCCGCTCGGCGAGGTCCCAGATGCGCTGACGGCCCTTCCTTCTCGCCACGGCGACTTCGCCCCGGAACAGGAGGAACTCCAGCATCTGGGTGACGTTGCGGTCGTGGGTCCATCCGCTCGACTGCCAGGGAACTTCGGCGCTGTCGGGAATGTCCCGGGAGGCGAGCGGGCCGGACAGGGCGAGCGTCGCAAGGATCCGCTGCCGGAAGCCGTCGTTGTCCCGGACCCATTGGGCGGCGCGGCCGGTGCTGTCACGCCAGGCGATCATGTCGGCGAGGTACAGACCGAGATCGGCGGTGGGGCGGACCAGCGCCAGGACCGGTTCCTTCTCGGACGGCTGTGCCTGGGTCTCGAACATCGTCCGGTGCACGGTCACGGCGTCGTGCAGGTCGCTGGGTCGATAGCTGTTGCCGAGGCGGGACCAGGCGACGAGATCGGCGCTGGGAGCGATCGCCGCGGTCGGGTCGAGCTGGAGGAAGGTGAGCCGGTGGGCCACGGTGGCAAGGTCCCCGGGACAATCGGCGTCGAGGAGTTGGGCCCGGATCGCCATCCTCCGGGCGTCCTGACGCGTCAGCTGTCGCATTTCGTGACTGTATCCCCGGCGGCCTCGGTTGGGGGCGTCTGCCGGTTGTGACCGTTCTGTTACGTGGCGGCGATGGGGTTGAGACCGACAGAACTGATGATGGTGCTGTACCGAGAGGAGTGTTCATGAAGAAGTCCACCAATCGCACCCGGGCACTGCTGGCTGCCTTCGCCCTGACTCTGGCCGCGTGCGGCGGTGCCGAAACGGCCGAGTCGACGGTCACGACGACCGAGCAGCCCACGACCACCACCGAGGCACCGGCCACGACCGTCACCACCGAGGCACCGGCGACGACCGTCACGACCGAGGCACCGGCCACAACCACGACCACCACCGGCTCGACCACCACGACCGTGGCCGGAGAGGCCGTCGATTTCGGCCCGGCAGCCGGTGACGTGCTGGGGGTGGTGGGTGTAAGCCACGACGATGTGCTGAACGTGCGGTCCGGCCCCGGGGTCGGCTATCCGATCCTCACCGGGCTCGATCCCACCGAGGACGATGTGGTCGCCAAGGGCAACACCTGGTCGATCCCGGGCGCCTTCTGGATCGAGGTCGAGGCCGACGGCGTCGAGGGTTGGGTCAACCTCCGCTTCGTCTCCTATCTGGGTGACACCAACGACATCACCGCCCAGGTCATCGCCGAACTCGGCGAGACCCCGGAGGCCGAGACCATGCTCGACCTCGGGCTGATCGTGGCCGAGGCCGTGCTCGGAGAGGACTCCGAGACCACCATCGACCCGGTGATGTCGGTTGCGCCCGCGGTGGGCGATCTGGGTGAGGTGACCTATGACGTCCTCGGCTTTGCCGACGACAGCGTGCGCGGATTCCGGTTGCACGTGTTCGCCACCCCGTCCGAGAGCGGTGAGGGCTTCATCCTCAAGTCCATCGAAGCCACCACCTTCTGCGACCGTGGTCTGAGCGAGGGGCTCTGCCTCTGACCGCCAGATCTCCCGGCAAACGATGAGGGCCCCAACCGGGGCCCTCATCCGACGTGTCACACCGACTGACGCGCTTCGAGTTCGGCTGCGATCTCGGCCGCCCAATGGTCGATTGCGGCCCAGTCACGGAAATCGCCTGTCGGAAGCCCTTCGGTGCTGGCCGGGAGGTGCTTCATGAAGCGTTCCGCAATGCCGACCGGTGGCGCCGTGGGATCCCATGCCCCGAAGAACACCTGCGTGCCACGTGGATGGAGCATGCCCTCCAGTTCGTCGAACTCCTTGGGTCGGGTCGCCTGGAAGATGTCGCGACCCTCGTCGTCGACCAGGTCGGTGCCAAGTGGCCCGCTACTGAACAGCCACACCGGTTTGGTGCTGAGCGCCGCTCGGTGCCGCTTGGCAAACGACGTGGCGTCCTTCAACCAGTGGAACATGTAGGCGGCGCCTCCCAACACGACGGCGTCGTAGTCCTCGACGCCGCGCACCTCGGTCACCGGGTGACAGTCCGCCGGCACTCCGGCCGATCGAAGTGTCTCGGCGATCCGCTCGGCGATCCCGGCGGTGGACCCGTGTCTGCTGGCATGGGTGACCAAAACGGTCATTGTGAATCCTCCTTGGCTCCAGCCCTCACCATCCGGGTACGAACTCGCACTGCCCAGAGGCCAACGCCCCAGCACCCGACCGCGATCAACCTCTGAGTAGCGGGTCAATCTCCCGGAAGTCCCTGACGTGCTCGATGGCCGTCGGGTAGGTTCGAGACGGGTGGACGTCTGCGAGCGTGTTCGGGCCGAGAGATGTTCGCGAGCATCACCGAAGAGTTCCGGAGGAGTGCGATGGCTCATGTGCTGATAGAAGACTTGGCCGGGACGGTCGAGATCCCATCTGAAGGGACCCTGAGCCGGGTGGTCGCCAAACCTGGCCCGGTGCGTTTGGTCATGTTCGCATTCGACCAGGGACAGGAGCTGACCGAACACACGGCTTCGGTTCCGGTGGTGCTCCAAGTGGTCAGCGGCCGTCTCGTCGTGACGGTCGACGGTGATCGGCACGTGTTGACCCCGTCGGCGTGGCTGTACCTCGACGCCGATCAGCCCCACTCGGTGTTCGCCGAAGAGCCATCCCGGCTGCTGCTCACGATGATCAGACCGGCGTGACCACGGCTTGATCAGTGCTTCCGTCGCCAGCCCCGTCCCGGCGGCGGGCCGCGGTCGTTTCGATGTGGCGTCGGAGATCGGGGGAACTTCGCATCGCCCGGTTGAGCACCGTGGCGGGAATGGTGAACAGTCGGGTCTCTTCGGTGGCGGTCACGGTCGCCATGCGCGGCGAGCCGTATCCGGCTCCCCAGTCGAGGGCGGCGATCTCTCCGAAGAAGCTGCCACCTTCGAGCGTCGCAACCACCCGGCCGACCGTTGTCACCGTCACCTTCCCCTCCAGGATCACGTGGAACTCGTTGGTGGTCTTCATCTCCTCGACGATCATCCACCCCGCCGGCACTCGCTGCTCCTGGCCGCTGGCGATGATCTGGTCGACGACCGGGTCGGGGGTGTCTGCGAACAGCGGGTGTCGACGGAGGTTGCCCTCGACGTCGGCGTCGAGCCAGCCAGAAGTGCCGAGCGCATCTCGGGGCTGAGGCGCCTGGTCGGCCCGCGTCGGCTCGGCATTCGCCAGCCAATCCAGTACCGCATCGACGTCCTCGGCGGTGGTGGTGTGGTTGAACACGCACATGCGGATCGCATAGGTGCCGGCGAGTCGGGTGGATGAGACCAGGCCGACTCCCGACGCCGCCAATGCCGCCACCAGCCCGGCGTTCAGCTCTTCGAGAGCCGTCTCGTCAGCGTTGGGGAGCGTGCGGCGGAAGCACACCACCGACAGGTGAGCCGGGCTGAGCAGCTCGAAGCGATCGTCGGCGGCGATCCTCCGCTCCAGGTCCTGGGCCAGGCTGATGGAGCTGTCGATCGCCCGGCGGAAGGCGCCCAGGCCGAGGTTCGCCACCGACATCCACACCTTCAGTGCCCTGCTCGAGCGCGACAGCTGCATGCCGAGGTTGGAGTAGTCGGTGGCAGTGGAGTCGTGGGCGTCCTCGAGATAGGGCGGTGTGATTCGAAACGCCTCGGCCAGCACACCGGGCCGCCGTACCAGCAGACCCCCGCACTCGAACGGCTGGTACAGCCACTTGTGCGGGTCGACGGTGATCGAGTCGGCCCGGTCGATACCCGTCATCAGGGCTCGCCCGTGATCGGTGAGCATGGCGAATCCGCCGTAGGCACCATCGATGTGGAACCACACGTCGTGGGCATCGCAGACGTCGGCGATGGCGTCGAACGGATCGACGGCGCCGGTGTTGGTGGAGCCGGTGGCGGCGGCCACCATCACCGGGACCATCCCACGTTCGAGGTCGGCGCCAATGGCGCGGTCGAGAAGATCGGGGTCCATCCGAAACGCCCTATCCGAGGCCAGGACCCGAACCTGGTCTGAGCGGAATCCCAGCACCCGGCAAGCGCGGGCCAACGAGGAGTGGGCCTGATCTGACACGTAGACCACGGCCCGCTGGTCCATCTCTCCGACCGCGTGGTGCCGGGCGGCGGCGAGGGCGGTCATGTTGGCGGCGGAACTGCCGCTCGTGAGGAGCCCCCCGGCATCGCCGGGATAGCCCACCCAGGACTTCATCCAGTCGATCACTACCTGCTCGACCCGGCTCAGCCCGGCGGCCTCGCGCCATGTGCTGGCATCGAGGTTGCAGGCGGACACGATGAAGTCGGCGAGCGCCCCCGGCCAGGTGCCGCTACCCGGTATGTAGCCGAAGAAACGGGGATGGCTCCACACGCCGCTGAAGGGCAGCACATCCTGTTCGAGAGTGCCTAACAATTCGGGGAGGGGGACCGGCCCCTCAGGAGGTGGCCCTGAGAACCGGCTGCGCATCTCCTCGGGTGACGACTCGCGCAGGACCGGGCCTGTCTGGAGTTGAGGGAGTCGTTCGACCAGCCAGTCGACCACCTCGTAGCCGTTCCGGCGCATCTCGTCCGCCGACAATTCCAGTTCTGCCACCCGACCTCCTCGTCCGCTCATCAGAGCCACTGGCCGGACCACGGATACCCAAGCGACCCTTCCTCCCCCGAGGGGGTGGTGTCCGCCGATCGCAGCGTTCGGGCTAGGGCCGGAGGGGGCGTCAGGTCCGGCGCGATCGGCGTGACGTTCTGGCGGCGTGAACCGATTCGCGGTTGCCTTCGATCTGGATCTCCGAGTCAGCTCCCCTGTGGTGCGCCTCGCTCCGCCTCGGCTCGGGTGAGCTGTTCGGCGAGCCGGTCGGCTTCGGATCGGGCCGCTTCTGCTCGTTGGGCGGCCGATGTGGCTTCGGCCCTGGCCTTCAGGGCGCGACGCGCCGCCATCTCGGCCTCATCCGAGGCGCGTTGGGCATCGGCCGACGCCACGATGGCGCGCTCCTGCGCCTGGTGGGCTTTCGATCGGAGCGCCTCCAGCTTCCGGTGGGCGGCCTCCTCGGCTCTCGATGGCTTCAGCGGCTGGGGAGGCTGGGGCTGGAGTCCCGCAGAGAACAGTTCGAAACCGGACGGCTCCAGGTCGTGGACGAGCCGGCCGGCGGCCAGCATCGCCCGGCCTTCGGTCGAGGCGGCACCTGAACGGAGCGTGGTGAGGACCCGGTCCTGTGTCTGGGCGGTGATCGAGGGCATCACCCGCCTGGCTGCCTTCTCCAAACGGGCGATGGCAGCGGCCTCCTGGGCGCGGGCCTCCTGATAGCCGGTGACCGGGCCACCGTTCATGGCGCCGCGCTGCACCGCCTCGAGTTTGGTGCCCGCTTCGGCAAGGTCGGCGAGGTCCGCGCCGGCCGAGCGGGCCAACTGGTTGACCACCCACACCGACACACTGGGCTTGCGTATCGCGGCCACGGCAGCAGCCGCCTCGGTTGATCCCTCGGATTTGAGTCGGCGCACGATGTCGCCCCGCACCTCGATGTAACGGTCGAGTGGTGCTGCGAACAACTCGTCCAGGTGGTCGTCCACGCTTCGCTACCGGCCTCGACGCCACGCGACCGGCGGCAGCGTGTTGTAGATCAGGGTCGTTTCTCGCTCGGTGTGTGGGCGATGAGGCCGTGGGCGTGAACGTGCCCCATGGGTGCTTGGCTCTGGCATCTGGAGAACCCCTAACGTGCTGTCGTTCCTTGTCGTTCAATGTACGGGTTTCACGCGGCGACGACTTCTCCAAGCCTGCCGTGCGCCGGGGTCACGTGTAATCAACCGAGCGGTTGATCATAGGGCCTGCCAGGACGCGCCGCGGCGTAGGAGAGCGGTGGCGCGTTCAGCTCGCCGAACGAACCTCGGGCAGCACGTCCTCGCCGAGCATGGCGATGAGGTCCATCCACTGGTCGAACTGCAGATCGAACACCAGGCGATCGACCCCGGCCTCCCGGAGCGCCTCCACCTCGGCGATGACGTCGCCGGCGGCGCCCGCGATCAGCGAGCCCTGCAGGTCTTCGGCAGTTTCGAAGCCGCCCGAGGTGGGCTTGACCCACCACTTGCCGAAGTCGTTCGCCCACTTGAGAAGACCTGGTACGTTCACCCCCTCCGAGGGTTTCCGCCAAGCGGGCACCTTCGAGGATGGTCATGCGGTTGGCGTGTTCCGGTCGGATCGCATGAGGTCCAGCCCGGTGACCCGCGCATCAAGGCTGCGGTTGCCGATGTGGTGGCTCCGATGATCGAGTCGCTCGGGCCCGACGACATCACCTTCCATGCCGATGCCGACCTGTTGGCCAGATTCGGACCCCGGGTGATGATGGACTGCTGATCCAGACCTACATCGTGTCCCAACACGGCAACGAGATGGACGACCCGCTCGCCGGTAGGCTCGAGGAAGGATCGGCGTTCGGAGTCTCCGGCCAAGTGCTGGTGGGACAGGGAGCCAATCAGAACAAGGGACCGATGGCGTCGGCCCTCGCCGCACTCGCCATACGTCCGGACGCGCTGCAGCGACCGGTGCTGCTGGCGGTGAACACCGAAGGCATGAGCAGCCACGGTGGATCGGGCCGCGTCATCGACGATCTGGGCGTGGCGGCGTAGAGGGGGGTGCTTGCGTTCGGAACCGATCTGAACGTCTCGATCGGCAACCGCGGTCGGGTCGACATCCACATCGAGGTGCCGGGAGCGTCGTCGCATTCGAGCCAGCCCACGCTGGGCGACCGGCGACTTCTTCAGGGTGAGCGTCCCGAAGAGGTGGTTGCCTCGGTGCGGGCGCATCTGACCGCTTCGCTCGACTTCGAGGTCGAGGTGACCCAGGGGGTGGTGATGTTCCCGGCCGAGGTTCCCGCCGAGGAGGGTCTCGACTACGACTTCGAGCGGCTTCGCCCCGCCAACACCGCCACCGCCCATCAGGTGCTCCACTTGGCCAAAGATCGTGGCGTGCAGGAGGCCGTGAAGGAGCGGCTCATGGCCGCCCACTTCGTCGAGGGCCGCCACGTCGGACGCCGCCAGGAGCTGGCGGAGCTGGGGGCGGAATCCGGGCTCGAGGCGGCCGAAGTGCTGGAGGTTCTGGAACTCGGCACCTTTGTTGCTGTCGTCGACGAGGACCGCCGAACGGCGGCGCGCCTTGGTATCAGCGGGGTGCCGTTCTACGTCGTCGACGGTCGCTACGCCGTGTCAGGGGCGCAGCCAGCCGAGGTGTTCGTGCAGGTGCTGTCGGGCATTCTCGGCGATCGTTGAACGAGTTGGTTCTGCCGAGAATACCTTGAATTTGCCGCCCCTCTGAGGTAGCATCGAACGTATGTTCGATGGCAGTGAACAACCCGCCAACGGCGCCGAGCCGACCTGTCCCGGCGAGGCCGCCGTGCTGCTGACGCCGGGTCTCATCGATCGGATCGACGACGTCGACTTCGACTGGGAGGCGCTCACCGCTGAGCTCGAGGTTGCCTCGCAACACTGGCCGGCGCCCGACCATGTGCTGCCGATTCGTATCGACACCGGCGCTCCGTCCACGGTCACCGCTGCGCTACTCGACTGGGTCGACCCTGCTCAGGTCTGCTCTGTCGAGAAAGTACGCATTCTCCGGGCTCGGGCCCGAATGGTTGCCCACCACCAGGCGCAGCTCTTCGGGGCGATGATGGACATCGTCGACGAATACCGGGAACGCGGTGATGACGAGGACGTCGCTCTGGCGATGGAGTCGGCTGCTTCCGAGATCCGGGCTGCCCTCTCGGTCACGAGGCGGGCGGCCGAATCCGATCTGAGCCTGGCATGGACCCTGCGTGAGCGCCTACCGATGGTGGCGGCCGCCCTCCGGGCAGGAGTCATCGACCTACGGCGGGCCAGGGTGTTGGCAGACTTCACATGCCACCTCCCCACCGGCGACGCCCAACAAGTTTGCGACCGGGTACTGGAACGGGCTGAAGGCCTCACCACCGGTCAGGTGAGGGCGCTCGTCCAACGACTGTGCATCGAGGTTGATCCCGAGCATGCCCGGGACCGGTACGAGACGTCGCTCGAGGACAGAAGGGTGTTCGCAGAGTCGAGCGATGCGGGTACAGCCGCCATCACCGCAACCGACCTCCCGGCCGACCGGGTCGCGGCCATCATGGACAGGCTCACCGGCATTGCTCGGTCGCTCCGCTCGGGGGACGACGCACGCAGTGTCGACCAGATTCGAGCCGATGTGTTCCTGGACCTGCTGGAAGGCACGGCCCGGCACGGCCGCCGACGTGGGGTAGTCGACATCAGGATCGACCTCACCACGCTCATGGGTATCGATGACCGTGCCGCTGAGATTGTCGGGTTTGGCCCGGTGGTTGCCGATGTCGCTCGACAAGTCGCCGAGCACCGGGCCGAGTGGCGGGTCACCGTCACCGACGAGGCCGGTGAGCCGATCCACGTCGCCGCGACACGTCGGCGCCCGACCGCCGGGCAGCGACGGGCAGTGGAAGGTCGTGACGTCACCTGTATTTTCCCGGGTTGTCGCATGCCGGCCACCTCGTGTGACCTCGACCATCGGACGCCGGTGACGGAGGGAGGCTCTACCCACGTCGGTCAGCTGGCGGCGCTGTGCCGTCATGACCACGTGATTCGGCATCGGACCGGGTGGCGCCATAGCGCCAACGGTGATGGTTCTCACACCTGGGTCAGTCCGCTCGGTATGACCTACGTTCGCCAGCGCGCTCCGTAGCGTGCCTTGGGTGGTTGGTGATCAGTGCGACTCTCGGCCGACCTCTGAACCGCTCGATCCGATCAGGAAGTCCAGGTCCGCCCCGAGATGGGCTTGCTGTACGTGGTCGATGTAGAGCCGGCCCCATCCCCGGGTGGGGGCGGCTTGAGCGGCCAGGGCGTTCGGCGACGGGGTCCTGGTGGCGAGTTCGTCGTCCGCCACAGCCAGGTGCAGTCGGCGTTGCGCCACGTCGAGCTCGATCCAGTCGCCGTCGTGAACCAGCGCCAAAGGCCCTCCCGCCGCCGACTCCGGTGATACGTGCAGCACCACCGTTCCGAAGGCGGTGCCGCTCATGCGCCCGTCGCAGATTCGGACCATGTCCCGCACCCCCTCCTCCAGCAGCTTCTGGGGGAGTGCCATGTTGGCCACCTCGGGCATCCCGGGATATCCCTTGGGGCCGCAGCCGCGCAGCACCAGCACCGAGCCGGCGTCAACGTCGAGGGCTGGGTCGTCGATGCGGGCGTGGAAGTCCTCGACCGAGTCGAACACCACGGCCCGTCCGCGATGGCTCATCAGCTCGGGCGTGGCCGCCGCCGGTTTGATGATGGCGCCGTCGGGGGCGAGGTTGCCGTACAACACTGCGATTCCCGCTTCGGGCAGCAACGGTGCGGATCGCGGGCGGATCACCTCGGGGTCCCAGATGGCGGCACCGTCGAGGTGGTCGACGAGCGGTCGTCCGGTCACGGTGAGGGCGGTGGGGTCGAGCAGGTCCTTGATCTCCCTCAGCACCGCCAGCAGGCCGCCCGCCCGATGCAGGTCATCCATCAGGAACCGGCCGGCCGGCTGCAGGTCCACCAGCAGCGGCACCCCCGAGCCGGTCGCATCCATGTCCTGGAGCGTGAGGTCGATCCCCAGTCGCCCGGCGATGGCCAGCAGATGCATGACGGCGTTGGTCGAGCCTCCGATGGCGGCGAGGGCCACGATGGCGTTGAGGAATGATCCCCGCGAGAAGATGGTGCTCGGTCGGCGGTCTGCCTCGACCAGTTCCACGGCCAGGCGCCCGGTGGCGTGGGACGCCTCCAGCAGCCGGGCGTCGGTGGCGGGGGTTCCGGCGGTGCCCGGGAGTGTGCTGCCGAGCACTTCGGCCAGCAGACCCATGGTGGAAGCGGTACCCATCGTGTTGCAGTGGCCCTTGCTCGAGATCATGG
>JBHJOH010000141.1:0-38792 GCA_050329955.1 Acidimicrobiia bacterium
CGCCACGACCTGTCGCAACCGATCGGCGTCGCCGTCGATCACCATCCTCCCTGTCCCGACGGTTACGGTCAGCGGCCGGTCGGGTTCGACTACCTGGGCATCGGCCACCACCTCGCGCACCACCTCTGTGAGGTCCACGGCGTGTCTTTGGAGCGGCCGTTCCTGGTCGAGACGCGCCAGCAACAAGAGGTCCTCCACCAGGCCGCCCATGCGGATCGCCTCCTGTTCGATCCTGCCGAAGGATCGGGCCACGTGCTCAGGCGAACTGGCTCCAGCCCGGTAGAGCTCGGCGTAGCCACGGATCGACGTCAGAGGCGTTCGTAGTTCATGGGATGCGTCGGCGACGAACCGGCGCGTCTTCTTCTCGGATTCGGCCCTGGCGGCGACGGCCTCCTCGATTCGGGCCAGCATGCTGTTGAGCGCCGCGCCGAGTCGGCCGATCTCGTCCGCCCTTCGGTCGATCGCCACCCGCCGGGAGAGATCGCCTGCGGTGATGTGGTCGGCGGTATCGGCCATGGCGTCGAGCGGCTTCAACTCGCTCCGGATCAGCAGCCAGATGCCCCCACCCAGGGCGATGGCGGCTCCAACTCCGACGGTGGCGAGCACGAGAAGCACCTGACGCATCGTTCTGGCGACGTCGTCGAGCGGCTTCGCCAGGACCAGCGTGATGTCGCCTCCGTCGGCCACCGCAGCGGTGACTCGAAACCCGTGGGCTCCTCCGCCGACGGCGAACGGCACCTCATCTTCGCGCAGCCGATCGACGGTCGCAGGGTTCAGCACCGGCAGCGGGTCGGGGTCGTGCAGGGGGCCACTCGGGAGAGCGGCCCTCACCGTGCCATCCGATGCCAATGCGACGATGGCGAGATCGTTGCCGCCGATCCGAGGCCGCTGCGCCGCGAGGTCTCCCAGGATGTCGGTCGACACCAGGTCCACCAGTTGCTCCAGGGCGACCCGGCGGTCGAGCAACGACGCGTCCATGTCGCTGATCAGGCGATTTCGGAGAAGGCCCATCGCAGATGCTCCCGCCGCCAGGAGCACGACGACGAATGCCGCCACGGACATGATGACGAGGCGGCGCCGGATCGTCATGGTTCTTCGCGCAGCACGTAGCCGAATCCACGCACCGTGTGAATGAGCCTGGGCCCCAGCGCCTCGGTCTTCTTGCGCAGGTAACTGACGTAGTTCTCCACGACGTTGGGATCGCCGGCGAAGTCGTAGTGCCAAACGTGGTCGAGGATCTGCCGCTTGGACACCACTTGCTCGGGGTGGAGCAGGAAGTACCTCAGCAGACCGAACTCGGTCGGCGCCAGCTCCAGCGGTTGTCCGGACCGCCGCACCCGGTGTGCCCGCTCGTCCATCTCCAGATCGGCGAACCTGAGGACAGGTACAGCCTCGGGTTCGGTGGGAGCCGTTCGCCGCAGAACCGCCTCCACCCGTGCCACCAGCTCCTCGAGGCTGAACGGCTTGGTCACGTAGTCGTCACCGCCCTTGGTGAAACCGCTGATCTTGTCCTCGGCGGAGTCACGGGCGGTCAGAAAGATGACGGGTGTGGAATCGCCGGCATCTCGAAGGCGACGGACGACTTCAAACCCGTCGAAGCCTGGCATGTTCACGTCCAGGATCACGATGTCTGGCCGCAACCGCTGCACGGCGTTGAGCCCGCTGACGCCGTCGGCGGCGACGGAGACATCGAACCCTGAAAAGGTCAATGCGGTACGGACGAGGTCACGGATGTACTCCTCGTCGTCCACCACCAGTACGGTGCGCCGATCTGAAGGGTTGTTCGTCATCGGTGGCACAGTCTGGCCGATGTCGGGCAGCACCGACGTCCTCGACCTCCGCCCCCAACTCGAGCAGCGTGACGCAGTGTTCGGACACAGGCCGGTTGAGAACTGCCGAGTCGCCGGCCACACCCCGGGGCACGGAGACCAGCGCTGGTCGTGAAGCCGATGCCCCTCTCGTCGAGCAGCACTGCGAGCTCGTCGAGATGGTCGCAGTACTCGGGAACGACCACGAGCTCCGTGTGCAACCGGTCGAGATGCTCCTGCGTGGGCCCTTCGAAGACGAGTGAGCGTGGACTGATGATCACCAGCCGATCGCAGGCGGCCTGGATCTCGTCGGCACTCCACCGCATCTGATGCTCAGGCTGAGGCCATTCACCTCGATCGCGATCCCGAACCGCTCGGTGAGCCCATGGCGTCCGGTTGCGGTGACGGGCGACGAGGGCACGGTCGGTCGAAGCCCCCGATCGGAGAGGGTCCGGGAGCTCAAGCTCGAGGCCGGCGCACATCGCCGTTCCGATCGATCAGCAGGTCTCCTCGATTCGGCGACCATGGTCGATTCATTACCTCGCCCGCCTCAGGACCATGATCCCCCATACCAGGAAGGTCAGCTCGACGACCGATGAGACCACTGTGATGGGGTCAAGGGTGCCACCGACGGCAACCTGCGCCGAGACCCCACCCCAGAACAGCGTGGGAATCCTGCTCACGAGAAGTAACCCGAAGACGACGAGCACTGCCTTGATGTAGGTGTCCTTGTTCACTGCGCACCTCTACTTCAACAACTCGCTCACGGAGTGGTCGTCCGAGTCGACCGGCAGGAAGACCATTGTGCCGTCGTTCGCCATGCGAATGTCACCGTCGTAGACCGCTCGTGCGTCCCTGAGGAAAGGATTCACCAGCAGGCTGGTCGGCACCGGCGGCAGAACATGGGTGATGAGCAGGAAGGGTATCTCGGCCTCCCGCGCCACCACGGCCGCTTCCTCCGGCGTGATGTGATAGTCCTGGATGTCTTCGGCGACCGTGGTGACGTTGTTGTCCAACTCACGGCCCGCATCGGCGACCATGTCGGACATCTCGTGGTTCAGTGCTTCGCTGACCAAGACATCGGCCCCCATAGAGTGGTCGATCAGGCTGTCGGTGTAGATCGTGTCGCCTGTGATCACAACGCTTCTGTCGTGGTAGTTCACTCTGTAGCCGACCGCCGGGAACACCGGGAAGTGGTCGACATTGAACGCAATCACCTCGACGCCATCGTGTTCGTACACGACGTCACTCGAGGTCAGGTCCGAGCCCAGGTCGAACTCGATGGCCTCGCCACCGAACCCCGAGGATGGCATGGCGTCCTCGCCGTGATGATCGACCCGATAGACCTTGTCGAGTTGATAGGCCGACTCGAATCCAGCGACGACCTCTTCGACCCCCGGGGGGCCATAGATGGGAAGCGGGTCCGGGCGGCCACTCGTGCCCCACCGCTTCAGCAGCAGCTCTCCGGTGTCGCCGATGTGATCGGAGTGGTAGTGGGTGAAGAACAACGCATCCACCGAACTGACGTCGGGCATGATCAGTTCGAGTTGTCGGGTACTACCGGGCCCCGAGTCGAAGACCAGGACCTGATCGCCGGCGACGACGACGGTTTGGGGGCCCACTCGCTCCGCATCCGGCAGGGGGGCGCCTGTCCCGGTGGTGATGACGTAGAGGCCGTCCTGCTCGAAGGTGTCTGAGCGCTGGGCCGACGAGACCGTTCGTTCGATGACCGCAGCAACGAGGCTGTCCGGAAGGTTGTACATGAACCAGACGCCGCCGGCAATGAGAACCGCCACTGCAACGGCCAGCGAAACGACTGCCCGACTGTGCTTGGAGATGAGGGCGAGCATCGTCAGCTCTTCTCCGCCAGCATCCCGAGCAGGGTCTGCGCAGTCTCGCCGGAGGAGTTCTGGTTCTGACCTGTCACGATGTTGCCGTCGACGGCAACGTAGGTGGCGAAGAAGTCCCTCCAGGCACTGCTGCTCACGAAGTCGGCGTTCAGCCGGCGCAACTCCGTTTCTGGGTGCTGCGGTGTGATGCCGATGCCGAGTTCTTCGACCTGCTTGTCGGTGACACCGCTCATCGCTCGGCCTTCGACGAGTGGGGTTCCATCGACATCGGTCGCCATCAGGAACCCGAGCACGCCATGACACACCGAGCCCAGCAGGATGCCTTCCTCGTTGGCTTCGGAGATCTTCTGGCCGAGGACTTCGCTCGTGCCGAGGTCGTAGGCTGCACCCCAGCCACCAGCCATGAAGACGATGTCGTACTCCCTGAAGTCGAGATCGTCGATCCTCAACGAGTTGGCCGTCTTGTCCCGGGCCTCCTGGTCCTCCAGGTAGCGGTCGTCGGCATGCGTCTTCAGCGGCCACCGCAGGCTGACCGGTTCGAACGGGATCTCTCCACCTTCGATGCTGGCGATGTCGACGGTCATCCCTGCATCCAGGAACTCGTAGTAGGCAATGGTCAACTCCGAGCCGTAGACGCCGGTGGCGTCGCCTCCTTCTCCGAGCGTGTCGTGATTGGTGGCGACGATCAATGCCCGCCGCCCCTCGAGGCTGAACTCCGCCTGTTCATAGTCGGGGTGCAAGCCGAGCATCTTCAGGATCTGTGGCAGAAACGCCACCATGAGCAGCGCGGCTCCCACCAATCCCACTCCCACATACATCAACGTCCGTCTCCTGGATGGGCTCCTTTTCGTGTCGCCGTGACGGCGTGGTGCGCCGGCGTCGCCCCGGTCGCTGGATTCGCTTGTGGCGATCTCACTTCTGTGTTCCATATGAGCCCCGCAGATCTCCGTGTTCGCTGCCATCTCGTACTCCTTCCAGTGTGCAGGGCAGCGCTGGAAGGCCACCGGGAGGTACCTGGGAATGGGCTGTGAGTCGACGCGGTTCGCTCCGCTGCGGTCGGGACGGTCCGAGACCCGGGCAGACTCGCAGGTTTCTCACAGCTTCGTCCCAGGTCGCGTCCAGGGAGGGTCGGGATGCTCGGGGTCATGACCCGATACCGACCCGGCGGCGACATGCCTCCGAATGAGAATCAGCGGCGCACATGGCCCCTCCGGCCGCACGAACGCCCAGTTGCGCACAGGACATCACGGTGAAGCGGTTCATCGATCCGTTCGCAGCAGCGATCACGGGCCGTCCGCTGACGGCCCTGGCGGTGCTGCTCGTCATCGCCGCCGGGCTCGCAGCCGGGTCTGGCCTTCTCACCGAGCAGGCCGGCAACTCGGTGTTCCTTCCCGATGACGGCGACGTCGCCGTTGCCACCGCGACGCTGTCGGCTGAGTTCCCGGACTCCGCCGGCCTGACGAGTGTGACGATCATCCACCGTGGTGATGTGTTGACGCCTGCGGGCCTGGCTCATGTCGACGACGTGGTTGCCGCAGTAGCCGCCGATCCCGAGGTGGGTGCGCGTCTGGCTCTCACCGACGGCGTGGTCTCGATCGCCGACGTCTACAAGCGGGCCATGCAGACGACCGATCTGTCGAGCGTCTCTCAGGCGCAGATCGACCAGGTCACGGCCGGGCTGGCCGACGACCCCGAGTTCGGTCCGCTCCTCGAGGCGCTGATCGGCGAATCCCATGGTGAGGACCTGGCGATCTCATCGATTCGGCTCCGTTCGCTCGGCGATCCCGACGGCCTTGCCGCTGCCGAACTGCAGATCGAAGAGACCGCAGCCGCCGTCGACGGTCCGCTCGACGTGCGCAGCCTGTCCGCCGAGACGATCAACCAGGAGTCTGCTGAATCGTCGTCGAACTCGATGAACGTACTGATGCTGGTTGCGTTCGCCGTGATCGTGGTGCTGTTGTTCGTCTTCTTCCGCACCGGCTCCGACGTGCTGCTGTCCTTGGCGGGTCTCGGTATCACCGTTGTCGGCACATTGGGCTTTCAGGGAATCGTGGGACCCGACGGTCTCGGTCTGATCGGATCACCCAACCGCATCACCACGTTGGTGCCGATCATGCTGATCGGGCTGGTCGTGGACTATGCCATTCAGTCGGTCGCCCACTACCGGGAGCTCCGCATCGGAGGCAGCGGCGTGACAGAAGCGGCACGAGAAGGGCTGAGGACCGTGGCGCTCCCGTTGGGCCTCGCCGCAGGCACGACAATGGTCAGCTTCCTCACCAACGTCGCCTCTCCCATTCCGGCCAACCGGGACTTCGGGGTCGTCGCAGCCTTCGGCGTGTTCTTCGGGCTGGCGGTGATGCTGACCCTGGTCCCGGCGGCGAAGGCCGTACTCGACAGTCGCCGTGAGAGCAAGGGCACGCTGCGCCCTCCGCAGCCGGTCTCCGACGCCATTCCGGGCGTGGGACCGGTGGTGGAGCGGGTCGGCGTATTCGTCGCCCGCAAACCCATGGTGGTGCTCGTCGGCACGGCGCTCGTGACGATCGTTCTCGGCGCGGCTGCGCTCAACATCAACACCGAGTTCGACTCCAACGACTTCCTTCCCTCCGGTGGCGAGTCTCTCACCGACATAGGGGCGCTGGAGCGGGCATTCGGAGGCCAGACCGAGACGGTCACCGTGCTGGTCGAGGCCGAGCTCACCGACGACAGGACGCTGCGCAACCTCCTCGAGGTGGGCAGTGCCTTCGAAGACGAGCTGTCACGACCGACAGGCGCCGCCGGAGAAGTGACGGCATCGCTGGGAACGCTCCTGCTCGACTGGGTCGACGACAGCGGAGAAGCCGGCGACAACTTCGACCCGGAACTCGTTGCCATCGCCGAGCAGATCGATCAGGGACTGACCCTCGACCCGGTGGGCCTCCAGGCCCTGTTCGATCAGCTCGAGTCGCTCGACCCGGTCGGCTTCGCCCAGGTGGCGGTCAACGATCCGAGTGGTTCGGATCTGACGGTGCTGCAGTTCGACGCCTTCACGGGCGACCAAGACCGCACCCGGGAGATGGTCGAGGACATCGAGGGGCTGTGGTACGGCGATCGGGACCAGCTCACCGTCACCTCGGGGGACATCGTCAGCCTCGAGGTCACCGATGCGATGGCGGAGAGCCAGACGAGCGCCATCGCCATCACGATCCTGGCCGCTCTGATCGTGTTGATGCTGTTCTTCTGGGCTACGGAGTTCAAGCCGATGCTGGCGGTGATCGCCGTGTTCCCGATCGTGCTCGTGCTGGTGTGGGTGCTGGGGACGATGACCCTTCTGGGGATCCCGTACAACGTCGTGACGGCACTCATCACCGCCCTGTCGATCGGGATCGGCGTGGACTACACGATCCACGTCATCCACCGTTTCACCGAGGAACTCGAGCACGGACGGTCGGTCGAGGCGGCTACGACGACGACCCTGGCGACCACCGGATCCGCCCTCCTCGGTTCGGCGCTCACCACGGCGCTCGGCTTCGGGGTGCTGGTGTTCAGCCCGCTCACCCCGTTCCAGCAGTTCGGACTGGTCACCGGGATCACCATCCTGTTTGCGCTGATCGTGGCCATCGTGGTCGTGCCACCGCTACTGGTGGTATGGGCGGCCTACCACGAGTGGCGCCGCCCGGAGACCTCTCAATTCGGACCAGAACCTCACGGGAGCCCGGCGGCGGGGCGGCGCCATGATCTCGAAGTCACAGGCACTGCGCCGGCCATACCGACAGTGCCCGCTGCCGCGACGACAGTCGTGATCCAGGCTCCTTCAGTCGGGGACACCGGCCACAGGGATCAGACGATCCCGGCAGCGGGGGAAGCATCAGACCGCCCCGTCGTACCCGCTCTGAAGGACGAACGGACCGAAATCGAGAGCGCCGAAGAGGGGAAACAACCTTGAACGACGGAATCACACTGTGGGATCTCGCCCTGCTGCTCTTCGTATTCATCCCAGCCGCCATTCTCTGGTTCCGGACGGTGGTCGACATCTTCGACCGCAAGGACTTGAGCGGCTGGATGAAGGTGCTGTGGCTGCTCGGCGTGTTCACATCGTGCCACTACTGGGTGCTCTCATCTACCTGTTCACCAGGCCGGTCACGGACCAGGACCGGGAACGAGCGGCTGCCTACGCGAAGGCGGTTCGCCAACAGCAGGTCGCTGCCGGATTCGGCATCGCCGACGAGATCGAGAAGCTCGACGCTCTCCGAGCCAAGGGCGTGATCACCCAGGACGAGTTCGACCGGCAACGAGCGGCCCTCCTGGCCTGACAACAGCGAGGTCGAGTTGGATCCCACGAGGTGGAGAAGATGGACCATGAAGGACTCTGAAATGCAAGCCCGGAGAACGGTCCAGATCAATCGGTGGTTCCCGACCCTGTTGATTCTGTGGAACATCTTCGACGTGGTGGTCCACGTGGTCGTCGATCTGGTCGAGCCGTGGAGGGTGGCCGGGAACGCTGTCGGCGTGGTGGCAGCACTCATCGTGTTGTTCGGGGCGGCAAGAGGATATGCTCGGCAGGTGTTGGCGGGGGCGGCCGTCGTGGTTGTCGTGTTGAACGCCATCCACTCGATTCTCGATGGCTGGATCGCACCTTCGTTCATCTTCATCGGCGTGAGTCTCTTCTTGCTGCTGCGTTGGGCACAAGGCATCCACCGGAAGCGCGCTTCGACCGTCGACACTGGAGAGAGCCCTGTCTACCTGCGCTGGTGGGCGGCGCTGGGTGCCACCGTGGTGGGGCTTGCCGCCATCGCCCTCGTCGGTGAACAGGAAGACTTCGTGATCGGCCCGCTGGCGGCACTCCACAACGGTGAACTGGTCGCGGCTGACTACTGGGCCGCTGAGCCCTTGATTCTGTCTGCCGGCATGGGATTCGACAACATCATCGGTGTACCCGAGGTCAACGAGGCAACCGTGCGCGAAGCGGGCGGAAGCTGGTACGGATCGGTGGCCTGCATCAATGGCGAAGAACCGAGTACTGGGGCTTTCACCAGCACGGCCGCATCGGGCCAAGTGGAACTCCTCTACAAGGGCTTCTCGGAATACGACGACGGTTTGCCCATCGTCTTCAGCTGGCCGGTCGCCACCGAAACCGTGGATCTGACAGACTTCCGATTCACGCTGAACACCGGTGAGACAGTCTTCGCCAACAGCATCGGGATGTGGCCCAACTGGGAGCTCAACGAACGCAACACCGTCGTCGCCTTCGGCGACTTCGGCAATCGGGGCTTGAGCAGCGAGGACGATGCCGTCTTCCCCGTCCGTCTCGACATCGTTGAAGATGACACACCGCTCCTGCTCATCGGGCCGGGTGGCCAAGAGTTCAACGCGGTGGGCTTGAGCTGGGAAACGGACAAGACGCCATACGACGCCGGTCCGGTCCTGGTCGGCGCAAAGCTGAATCACGTCGGCAAAGAGGCACTCGGCGAAGGCGGTGTTCGACTGGCAGAAGGCATCATCGGTTTCCCCAATGACGAGTTTGCGCTCTACGACGAGGGCGATTTCCGCATTCGTGTGCTGACGACCGGCGGTTTCTCGCCCGATGGGGTGACCGGTGTGCGCCCCGACATGTATGAGGACTTCTTCCGCATCCACGTCAACGGACCGGATGGCGAGACGGTTCTTCTCGAGGAAGTCGGGGTGGACTACGCCGTTGCGGGGGGCACTCTGCGCGTTGTCGGGTTGTCGGATCTGGGCCCGAAGGCGGACCCCGATGAGGGTGTCTTCTATGACGACTGCTACACAGAAGATCGTGACAACTACATCGACATCATCTTGGTCGGCGACGAGGAAGCAGCCCGAAATGTCAGCTTTGTCGAGATTCCCTCATTGGAGGGCGGTTACCGGGCGTTCTACAACCCTGGTGGACCTGGCCCCGAACCATTCGAGGGTGTCCGGTACACCGCTCCCGGCCCGCCCGATCTCGAGCCGGTGATCATCGCATTGGATGACCCGATGCGGGTCGACCGCCCGGCACCCTGAAGTAGATGGCGCAGACCTCCTGCCTGCAACGCGAGGACCGGCACCTTCCCCGACGTCCGCTCGACAGCAGCTCGGCACCGGCAGCGCCCGATCTCGAACCGGTGACATCGCCCTCGACAACCCAATGCGGGTCAGCATCCCCTGAGGATGCTCGGGATCGCGCGCGTATCGACCCCGCCGTCCAACGCACATAACGCGCGCCGCAATGAACGATCTCGTGCACTCCATTCCGAGCAGAACCGGCATTCTGTTGCACTCGTCGAGTACGGGCCGACCACTGTCGGTGGCGGCCGCCGCTGTCGAACGCCGGCGATGCGCGCCGGCTTGGAAGCGGTGTCTGTGGTTGACACCTCGGCCTGGTAGCTACCTGGTCGGTCCCCTTCTCGAGAACCCACACCGAGTGGGCAATCCACTGCGGGGCAATCTGGTCGGACTTCACTCCGCCAGGGTCGGGGCCTACAGGATCGTCTACGAGATCGATCCAGACCGCCCGACGGTTGGCGTCATCTCCATCGACCACCCGGCAGACGTCTACCGACCCCGCTGATCTACAACATCACGCAGTCGTGCCGATCCCGGACACTCGGCGACACGGGCGTTCGTGTCCGATCTGGCGATCGGGCCATCTGCCCTCGTGACGTCGTGATTGTATGACTGCATGGACAACCGCACCACCGTCCGTATGCCCGAAGAACTCGCAGAGAAAGCCGAAGTGATCGCCCGCAGCCGCGGAATCAGCGTGAACGCCCTGATGCTCGAAGCCCTCGAAGCCGCGATCGAGCGGGTCCGCCACGACGACGAGTTCATGACGCGACTGCGTGAGTTGACCGAACGGGACAAAGAGATCCTGGATCGCCTCGCCGAGTGAGATACCTCACTCTCGCCGAAGCGCTCACCATCGCTGAAGGCATGCACCTGGATCGGGAGCTTCCGGATCCCCGGTGTTCTACGGCCCGACCGTGTACGGCATCTACACTTACTCCAACAATGTGACGGGGCAGTACTGGTGGTTCATCCGGGCCCAAGCCGTGCAAAGCCGGATGGCGCCGGCCCAGGCGGCCGTGGAAGGGACCGTGAGCATGATCTGTTACCACGCGGATCCTTGCGTGCCGGAATGACGACTCGGGCCCGGATGGCGGCGACAGCTTCGGCGGTCACGTTGCTCGCCAGCTGTACCGGCACCTCTGAACCCGGCGGTGCGTCGACAACCCCGACCGAGGCGGTGTCGGACACCGCCTCCGTCGGGTCGTCAACTACCGCCGCTGTGACCACTGGCACGTCGCCGGCTCCTCCGATGTCGGTCCCGGTCCCTGAGGACAACCAGGGTACGGACTGGTGGCAGCTGGTTGACGTTGTCGACGCCTCCCCCGGCCAGCGTCTCACAGTCGTCACCGACACGTCCTCTCTGACAGCGGTGTGGGACACACTCGGAAACGACAGTCCGGTATCCGAATTCGACTGGGACCGCCAGGTCGTGTTCGTCTTCGAGTCTTTCAAAGGGGTGGATGAGAAGTCGGATCCGGACCGTGGCTGTGACGAGCTCTGGCTCGAGGACCTGGTTGTCGCTGCTGGAGTCGTATACCCCAACCTGGCGACTTTGGAGCTGCCGTGCGTAGCCATGGGGTCGCCGAGAACGTTCCTGGTGGCTGTCGACCGGGACCGCCTCCCGGAGGTGCCGTTCGAGCTCCGCAGCTTCGAACGTGATCGAAACGGCATCAAGGTCACGGCCGGAATGCTCGCCACCCGCTGAAGCCACCCGGCCCCCGGTGAGCGCTTCGGCTACGGGGTCTCCTTTGCTGCCTCATCACACGTGGCTGAGCAGCAGGTTTCGAGGTCATCGACGTGCCTCGGTCGGCGTGCAGGGTCACCTCGTCACGGCCGACATGTTGGGAACACTAGGGCGTCAGCGATGAACGCTTCAGCGAGTTCGCCGGTCTCGGCTGCGGCGACGGTCCAGGCGGGGACGTAGCGGGAGTAGATGTCGATGATCACGAACAGCTCGTAGTAGACGCCGCGCCCACACCTGCGCCGGCGCCAGATCGCAGTACTCCTCGGATCGGAGGACCGACAGCACGTGCTGGCGTTCGGGCTCGGTCAGCTTGTTCGGCGGCGCCGGCCGCGGCGATGCCGGCCCGTAGACGGGTGGCTCACGTCGACGCAGAACCGTCGAACGGTTGACGCCCAACAGCTCGCACGCCTTTCGCGACGCAGGATCGCGCCACGCTCCTCGGAGCCTTTCGGCCACGCGTCGTCACCGGCGCAACGAGCGACCGGCGGCCGTCTCCATCCGTTCCACGCTGGCCTTGTTCATGCGGAGCGGTTTGTTGGGCGCCTGCATGAACGTGACCTTCTGATACCAGCCGGTGGCGTCGTCGACGCTGACCTCGGCCCATGGCACCACGAACGGGCGGTGTCCCGCCTTGAACAGCCACAGCACCGAGAACCTCACGCCGATCGGATCGGTCTCGATCCGGACGACCCCGCGGTACTGGCCGAGCCACCCGAAACTGACGAACGGAGCCAGCCACGCCTCCGAGGCGGAGAAGTCGCGATCCTGATAGACCGATGCCAGCGTCTGCCAGCCGGTTGCCGAGATCACCATCGAGACCAAGGCGAACATGCCGACAATCGCGATCGGGCCCAGCACCACAGGGATGATCCACAGCTCCATCGCCGACGATTCTGCCCGCATTCGGGCGCAGATGTCGGACGCCGATAGGCTGACGGCGTGCTGAGAGCACCGACGCTGGCACTCGACCTCGGCAACGCCAACACCCGGGTGTATCACCCGGGCCGCGGAGTGGTGGTCGACGAGCCGTCTCTCGTGGCGCTCGGAGGCACGGATCGGTCACTCACCGCCACGGGATCCCCTGTGAAAGCGATGCTCGGCCGATCCCACGCCGGTGTGGTCCCAATCCATCCGCTCCGTCACGGGGTGGTGTTCGAATTGGATGCCACCGAGCGGATGCTCCGAGCCTTCATCCATGCGGCCGGCGGCGGACGCCACCCCCGTCTGCTGGTGTCGGTCCCGGCCGATACCACATCGGTGGAACGGCGAAGTGTCGAACAGGCGGCTCACTCCTGCGGGGCGTCGTCGGTCACCGTCATCGAAGAACCGATGGCGGCCGCCATTGGCGCAGGCCTTCCGGTGGAACGACCCTTGGGCGGAATGCTGGTGGACGTCGGCGCCGGCATCACCGAGTCGGTGGTGGTGTCGATGGGCGGAATCGTCACCGCCCGCAGTGTCCGCATCGCCGGAGACGACATGGACGAGGCGATCGCCGAACACGTGCTGTCACGCCATGGCGTAGCGATCGGGCTCCCCACCGCCGAACGCGTCAAGATCGCCATCGGCTCGACCCACAACCGTCATCCCGAGGCGACCACTGTCGTGGTGGGAGTACATCGGGCGAGCGGATTGCCCCGACACGTCACGCTGACCGCCGCCGAGGTGAGCCATGCGCTGGAACCGGCGGTGCGGGCCATCGTGGGGGTGGTGGTGGCGACCCTCGAGTCCACCCCGCCTGAGCTGAGTGCCGATCTGGCCCAGTCGGGCATGATGATGACCGGTGGCCTGGCACGGCTGCGGGGGTTGCCCGAACGGGTGGCCAACGAGACGGGCGTCACCGTCACGGTTTCGCCACGACCCGACCGGGCGGTTGTGGACGGCTCGGGGCGATGTGTCGAAGAACCCCGCTTCCTAGCAGCCATCGCCCGCTGACCGGCCGGTGAGCTACGGAGCCCGCCAAGATGGGCGGCTGGGATGGCCGATCCCTGGCGCGTCTGTCCACGCACCCTCTCGTCTGTGCAGCTGGGGGGCCACGAAGGCGCTAGGCATTGATCACGAACAGCGCCATCGCATACGTGAGGTCCGCCCGGGCGTGTCGCCGCTCGAATCGGTCCACCGTGTCGCTGGGAAACTCGATCCTGAGGATCCGTCGCAGCTCATCCGTGGACCCGGCAGCCCAGCCGGCGTCGACCTCGACCCGTTCGGCATCGTTGTCCGCCCACCATGTGTCGGTGACCGTTGGATCGATGGCGCCGTTCCCTTCCGACGAGTCGACCAGCAGCTCGGCGAACTCACCGGAGCGCCAGCTGTTGTCGACGGTGACGAACACACCGCCCGGCGCCAGGACCCGCCGGACCTCGGCCAACCCCTGCTCGGCGCCGGGGCCGAAGAAGTACGCGAAGCGGGCGTGTGCCACGTCGACGCTCGCATCGGGGAGAGGCAGGTGTTCCGCTGACCCTCGCACCACTCGAACGTTGTCGAGGCCCTCCACCCGGCGCTCGGCGTGTGCCACCAGATCCGGGTCCGGCTCGACACCCACCACCGATGAGGCGTCTGTCGCATACAGGGACAGCCAGAATCCGGTGCCGCATCCGATGTCGAGCAGGCGCCGTCCGGACCAGTCAGCGACGCTGCGCAGCGCCGAGTCCAGTCGACCGTCGGCGGCGATGGCCTGGTTCTCGAGCTCGTAGATCTCCGGATCCCCCGAGATGTTTGGTGCAGGGACGAAGTCGTCGAATTTCGAGCGACCGGGCACCGGCTTGGTCACCCGTCGATCTCCTGGGCGGCGATGAAGTCGATCTCGATCAGCCACTCGGGATTGGCCAGGCCCGAGATCACCATGAGGGTCGACGTCGGACGGTGATCCCCCAGGAACTCGTTTCGCACTGCCGAGGCGGGGGCGCGGTCCTCCCGGTCGATGAGCAGCATGTTGAGCTGCACGATGTTTTCGACGGTCATGTCGGCTTCGGCGAGGATCGTCACGATGTGCTGCCACGTCAGGCGGGACTGCTCTTCGATGCCCTCACCGACCCGGCCATCGGCGTGCACTCCGGCCTGGCCGGCTCCGAACAGGAACCGCACCGGGCCCTCGACCACCGCCCCGTGGCTGTAGGTGTTGAACGGGCCGGGGACACCTTCGGGGTTGAAGAAGCGGGGCATCAGCGGTAGTCCTCCAGGTCGACGGCCCGTCGGGTTCGGGCGCTCTCGGTGGCTGCTTCCAACACCCGGATCACCTCGAGCGCGACCCGGCCGTTCACCTCCACCTCGGCTTCTCCTCGGATCGCTCTGGCGAACTCGGCCAGCTGATCGACCACCGGGTCGATGGCGGTGAGCGGGATCTCGGTGCGGCTCAGCTCACCACGCTTCTGGACCTCCAGGATGGAGCCGTCGGCCCGGGAGAAGGCGGTTGCGTCGGTACCGGCGATGGTCAGCTCGACGACCCTGGCCACGAAGAACGACGTCACAAGTGAGCCGACCGCTCCGCTCTCGAACTCGAAGGCGAGCACGGTTGCCTCGTCGATCGGTTTGGTGCGTCCCGGGCGGGTGAAAGCGAACACCGACTTCACCGGGCCGAGCAGGTAGTGGAAGCTGTCCACCCGATGGATGCCGAGTGAGGCCATCGACCCGAGCGGGCTCTGCTCCTTGTCCCATCGCCACGCCTCGTCGGGCATGGTGAACCCGTTGGGGATCGACTGACTGGCCTCAACCATTTCGACGTCGCCCAGCTCACCGGCTGTGATCATCTGGTGCAGCCGGCGCTCGATGGTGTTGCGGCGGCGCTGATGACCCACCTGCAGGAGCACCCCGGCCGCCTCGGCCGCTTCCACCGAGGCGAGGCCGTCGGCGACGGTGGTGGTGAGCGGCTTCTCGACGAACACGTGCTTGCCGGCCGCGGCCGCCTGTTCGATCAGGCTGCGGTGGCTCTCATGGGAGGTGGCGATGAGCACCCCGTCGATATCGGGGTCGGCCAACAGGTCGTCGAGCGAGGCGGCCCGGCGGCATCCGAACTGGCCGGCGAACGCCGCCCGCCCGGCCTCCCCCCGGGCGTAGCAACTGGTGATGGCGACGTCGGGTATCTTCCCCACCGCCTCGGCCAGTACCTTCCCCCACCAGCCGAGTCCGATGCTTCCGAGTCTCACCTGCTGCACGCGCCACTCCTGATTAGGGTCCGATCGTCGATCCTATATGTTGTCTGCGGAGGCGTGACATGACATCCATCAGCTTTGTCGGCGGCGAGGTCGTTACACCGGCCGGCATCATCCGCGGGGGCCTGGTGACCGAAAACGGCGCGATCACCCAGCTCGGCGACGTCGCTCCGGTCGGGGAGGTCGTCGACATCACCGGACTGGTGGTGATGCCGGGTGGGGTCGACACCCACGTTCACCTGATGGATCCGGGCCCCACCGAACGCGAGGACTTCCCCCACGGCACCCGCGCCGCCGCCGCCCGGGGCGTCACCACCATCGTCGAGCACACCCACGCCCATCCGATTCGCGAGGTCCCGGATCTGAAAGAGAAACGCCAGCATCTGCGGGGGCGGTCGAACGTCGACTTCGGGCTGGCCGCCCATGTGTGGCCGGATCGGATGTCGCACATCCCCGACCTGTGGCATGCCGGCGTCACCTTCTTCAAGGTCTTCACCTGCACCACCCACGGGGTGCCCGGGATCGACCCCGGCCACCTGCTGGCGGCTCTCACCTCGATCGCCTCGGTCGACGGTCGCACCCTCATCCATTGCGAGGACGAGTCGATCACCGCCGAGGCCGAGAAGGTGTTGAAGGCGGAGGGTCGGGCCGACGGCCGCATCCTGGTGGAGTGGCGCAATCGCGAGGCCGAGCTGGTGGCGATCGCCGCCGCCTCCGTCATCACCAGAGCGGCCGGCGCCAAGGCCACCTTCGCCCACGTGTCCAGCCGCGAAGTGATCGACGTGATCGAGGCCGCCCGCCGCTGGGGTGCCGACATCGCCGCCGAGGCCTGCCCCCAGTACTTCGCCCTCGACGAGGCGGAGGTGGAAACCGAAGGTGCGCTCCGCAAGTTCACCCCACCCGCCCGCATCCGCAACGAAGGCGAGCGGGCGAGCATGTGGGACGCCGTCCGCTCCGGGGCCTTCTCACACTTCTCCACCGACCACGCCCCCTCGACGCTGGCACAGAAGGAGGGCGACATCTGGGCTGCTCCGTTCGGCCTGCCCGGCCTCGACACCACCTTCCCGTTCCTGATCGACGCCGCCCTCACCGGCACCATCGACCTGGTGACCGCTGCCCGCCTCTACGCCCAGTCCCCCGCCGAACGCTACGGCCTGGCGCCTCGCAAGGGTTCACTCACCGTCGGCGCCGACGCCGACCTGGTGCTGATCGACCCGGCGACGAACTGGACCGTTGCCAACGCCGACGTGATCTCGAAGGCCGGCTGGTCACCGTTCACCGGTCGAACCTTCCGCGGCCGAGCCATCGCCACCTACCTGCGCGGCACCGAAATCGCCCGCGACGGTGTGCCGAACGATCAGCGCACCGGCGAGTTCCTGCCGGGACTCGGCGCCCGATGAAACGTGTTCCTGCAGCGAACTGGTGACGGCTGGAGCTGGGTGTGTTGGCCGCGATCTCGGCGTTGAGGCGTTGGAAGATCTGGAGGGAGACAACTGACGATTTGCCAGACGCAGAGTGACGATTTGCCAGGTAGGTCGAGATGCCATGCCTGCTCCGTTCGATCCGGCTCCAGATGACACGCAAGAATCGGTGACGGGAGCCCGCCGCGGCTCGGAACCGTGCGGCGCCCGCTCGGAGACGCCGACACCCGTCGATCACAGGGCATCGTCGACGAAGAGACAGAACGGGTGTCCCTCGGGGTCGAGCATCACTCTGACGTCGTCCTGCGGTTGATGGTCGGGCAGTGTGGCGCCCTGCTCCTCGGCCCATCTGACACCGGCTTCCAAGTCTGCGACGCCGATGTCGAGGTGCATCATCATCAGCTGTTCCCCATCGACGCTCGGCCACACGGGCGGCCGGTAGTTCGGCTCCCACTGGACTTCCAGCTTCATGTCCCCCGACGGTGATCGCAACATCGCCCAGCCGTCGGTCGAAGGTTGGCCCGGTCGTGGGCCTTCACGACGGACGATCGCCCAACCGAGCAGCCGCTCGTAGAACCCGGCCAGCGCAATGGGGTCGGCGGCATCCAGGGTGGGTCCCGAGACACGCATCGTCGGCCGTTCCATTCGACGATCCTATGGCACCGGAGCGGAGCCGGTCGATCAGTGGTTGAGAAGGGTCTTGATGACGGTGGTGACCTGATCGCTGATGTCCGGTCCGACGGCGCCGAGCCGATGCACGAGTCGCTTCCGGTTGATCGATCTGACCAGTTCGCACTGGATGTAGCAGGTGGTGTCGAGACCGGTGTCGGCGGTTGCCTCGACTTCGACGTGCAGCGAGAGCCCACGCCGGGTGGTGGTGGTCGGAGCCACGATCACGAACGGGAATCCGGGGCCGAACGTGTCGGGCGGGCCGAGGATCAACGCCGGGCGGTACGCCGCCGGCTCCCCGGGGTAGGGCTCGCCGAAGTCGACGAGCCAGAGATCGTCAACCGACGCCATCGCCCACCGAGGTTTCGTCTGCCTCGGCCAGGTAGGCCGCCCATGCCTGGGAATCCTGGTGGAGCTCGGCGAGTTCGGCGGCCACCCGATGGGCGAAGCGTTGCCGCCTGAGGGCTTCGGCGGCGTCGCGTACGGTCTCGATCAGCGAAGCGCCGGACTCGTTGCTCAAGGTGACCAGCCGAGCATGGGTTTCGGAGTCGACTCGGATGGTTGTAGTGGCCACGTGTTCCAGTCTACAGAGTGCATGCGCTTGGATCTACGCCGACTCAGTGACACGGGCGGCCGCTGGCCGCGCACGCAGAAACCCGAGCCGTCACCACCTGCCGGGTCCTACCCGGGCGTCGCGGGCTTTCCCGCAGGGGTCCGGGCGTCCTCGTCCCTCGGCCGCCCCTACGCGATTGCGAAGAATCGGGCCGGGACGCCTTCGGCGCCTTCGAACTTGAGGAAGGGGGCGAAGAACTGGAAACGCTCACCACGGGGGAGGGCGTCGAGGTTGGTGAGCGTCTGCATGAGGACCGCGCCGCCTTCCCCGATGGTGCGGTGCACCACGAACTCGTCGGGCGAGTAGTCGGTCTTCTTGGCGCCGGCCTCTGGGAAGCAGTCGAAGCCGATGGCGCGACACCCCTTCGCCACCAGCCACTCGGCCGCCTCGGGCGAACAGGTGGGCGAGTCCACGTAGTAGCGGGGGAACTCGCCGAACGCCCGGTCGGACCAGCCGGTGCGGACCAGCACGATGTCGTCGGCGGTGACACCCGGGTCGGCGGCTTCGAGATCGGCAACGGCGATCTCGTGACTCGGAGCCAGCTCACCCAGGTCGATGAGCATGGCGTCGCCGATCACCCGGTCGAGAGCAATGTCCTCGGCGGTCTCGCCGTCCTCCCGGTAGTGCTTGGAAAAGTCGACGTGCGGACCGCTGTGCAACGCCATCTCCACGTGGGTGATCTGCCAGAACCCGGGCTCCTTGTGCCGGACATGCACCCCGATCGGCTTGTTCACCGAAGGCGGGCTATAGGTGGAACCGGAGATAGCGGCAGTGAGATCGATGATGGGCATGGAGGCATTGTCGCGGACGAGCGAGCATCGAGCATCGAGCATCGAGCATCGAGCATCGAGCATCGAGCATCGAGCATCGAGCATGTATCCACCTTCTGCACAATGTGCAAAACGTGACCGAAACGACCGCGATCTGCACAATGTGCAAAAGGTGGGAACGACGCACCACGCCGGAACGCGTTCTGGCTGGGAGCTGGCAGCTGTCAGCTCCCTCCTGCCCTCCTCCTGACCTCATCGTATATGATGCAAAATCGCTCCAGGGAAGGATGTCATGGTGCAGAAGATCGGGGTCGTGGGGCTCGGAGTCATGGGCTCGGCGATGTCGGGACATCTGCTCGCAGCCGGGTACGAGGTTCACGGATTCGATGTCGACGCCGCCAAAACGACCGCCTTCGCCGCCAAGGGCGGGACCGTGCAAGCCTCGGGTTCGGCCGTGGCCGCCGCTTCCGATCTGGTGATCCTTTCGCTTCCCACCATCGGCGCCCTCGAGGCTGCCACCGAGGACGTGGCCGCCGGCGCCCACCCCGGACTGATCGCCGCCGAGATGGGCGTGTTCCCGATCGAGGCCAAGACCGCCGCCCGGGACCGACTGGCCGAGGTGGGCGTTGAGCTGATGGACGTGCCGGTGAGTGGCACCGGCCTGCAGGCCGCCGACGCCACCCTGGTGATCATGGCTTCGGGCAGCCCCGAGGCCTTCGACGCCACCAAGGCCGTGTTCGACGCGCTGGGGCGGGCCACCTACTACCTGGGCCCCTTCCCCAACGGCTCGGTCATGAAGTTCATCGCCAACCTGCTGGTGGTGGTGCACAACCTTTCGAGCGCCGAGGCCCACGCCCTCGGCATCGCCGCCGGGATGGACCCGGCGGTGGTGCAGGAAGTGATCTCCGACGGGGTCGGGTCGTCGCGCATCTTCGAGATCCGGGGGCCGATGATGGTGGCCGACGACTACCAGCAGGCCTCGGCACGACTCGACATCGCTCGCAAGGATGCCGGGATCATCCGGGACTACGCCCGGTCGATCGGGGCTCCCACCCCTCTGCTCGATGCCGCCATCCCCGTATACGACCAGGCCAGGGAGGCCGGGCTGGGAGATCTCGACGCCGCAGCCCTGCTCCGCCACCTCGAACAGATCGCAGGATTGGGGCGCGCATGACGGAACGGTTCGGAACACTCGGCACGCCCCTCCGCCGCCTGGAGGATCCCCGACTCATCACCGGACAGGGGCAGTACGTCGACGACATCGTCATCGACGGCACCCTCCACGTCGCCTTCGTCCGCAGCAGCGAGGCGCATGCGTTCATCACCTCGATCGACACCGCCGATGCGATCGGGATGCCGGGGGTGGTCGGGGTGTTCACCGCCGCCGATCTCGGCATCGACCGGCCGATGCCCAACCCCCACCCCCATCCGCTGCTCGAAGGGAGCATCCAGTCGGCACCGCTGTCGTCCCGTGAGGTGTCGTATGTGGGCGAGCCGATCGCAGTGGTGGTTGCCGAGAGCCGCTATCAGGCTGCCGACGCCGCCGAGATGGTCTTCATCGACTACGACCCGCTGCCTGCGGTGGTGTCGATCGAACGGGCGGTGGAAGCCGATGCCCCGCTGGTGCATTCCACCGCCTCGTCGAATGTGGTGGCGACCGTGCGGGCGAGGTACGGCGACATCGATGCGGCGTTCTCCTCCGCCGACCATGTCATCCCCTTCACGCTCCGCCAGCACCGTGGTGCGTGTGCCTCGATGGAACCTCGCGGCGTGCTGGTGGACCCCTCGGGCGAGGGCATCACCATGTGGACCTCCAGCCAGGGGCCCTTCGCCGTCAGGAAGATGGTGGCGGCCTACTACGGGCTGGAGAATCTTCGGGTGATCGCCCCCGACGTGGGCGGCGGCTTCGGACCGAAGGGTGGGATCTACCCGGAGGAGTACGTGCTACCCGCCCTGGCTATGCACCTGGGCAGGCCGGTGAAGTGGATCGAGACCCGCCGCGAGCACCTGCTGGCCACCAACCAGCAGCGCGACATGGTCAGCAACCTCGAGGTGGCGGCGGCCGCCGACGGACGCATGCTCGGCCTGCGCGGGCACATCCTCCACGACAACGGCGCCTACGTGCCCTACGGGCTCCTCCTCCACATGACCGGGTTCCAGCTCATCCAGGGCCCCTACGCCCTGGGTGCCATGGACATCACCCTGGATGCGGTGGCCACCAACGCCGTCGCCACCAGTCCCATCCGGGGGGCGGCCCGACCGAACGCCGCCTTCATCTCGGAGCGGATGGCCGACGCGGTGGCACGGGCCACCGGGCTCGATCCGTTCGAGGTGCGGAGGCGCAACTTCATTCCGGCCGACGCCTTCCCCTACGAGTTTCCCCTCGCCGCCCGCTACGGCGGCAACATCACCTACGACTCGGGTGACTACCTCACCTCGATGGAGCTGGTGATGGGCCTGGCCGACGTCGCCGGGTTCCCGCAACGCCGGGCGGCGGCGGAAGCGGAGGGACGGCTGCTCGGCATCGGGGTGGCGGCCTACGTCGAGGACACCGGATTGGGACCATTCGAGGCGGTGCGCATCCACCTCGAAGGCGACGGCACCGTGGTTGTGTCGGTCGGCACCGGCTCCCAGGGTCAAGGGCATGCAACGGTGCTCAGTCAGATAGCATCCACCCAGCTCGGCGTCCAGCCCTCCTCGGTGGTGGTGCGGGCGGCCGACACCGACCTCCCCGGTAACGGCGGCAGCACCGTCGCCAGCCGCACCGCCGTGACCGCCATGTCCTCGGCCCAACTGGCCGCAGTCGACGTGGCCGACCAACTCCGCAAACTCGCCGCCGAACGGTTGGAAGCGGCCGAGGCCGATCTCGTGCTCGAAGACGGGTTCGTGCGGGTGGCGGGCCAACCCGGCGCCGAGGTGAGCCTGGCCGACCTGGCCGCCGATGCCGAGATCGCCTCCGACCAGGCGTTCCCCACCCCCCGCCCGCCGTACGCCTTCGGATGCCATATCGCCGAGGTCGAGGTCGACCCCGAGACCGGGCTCGTCACCGTGCTCAACTACTCGGTGGCCCACGACTGCGGCACCGTGCTCAACCCGATGATCGTCGACGGCCAGATCGACGGCGGTGTCGCCCACGGCCTGTCGAACGCGTTGTACGAGCAGGTGTCGTTCGCCGAGGACGGCCAGCCGCTCTCCACCACGTTCATGGACTTCCGCATCCCCACCGCCATGGAGATGCCGCCACTCCGCAAGGTCCACACGGTGACACCGGCACCGGACAACCCGCTCGGCGCCAAGGGCGCCGGGGAGGGTGGGACGATCCCCGCCGCCGCTGCCGTGGTGGCTGCGGTCGAGAACGCCCTCACCGCCTACGGGATCGTGGTCGACCGCTACCCGCTGTTCCCTTCGACGGTCCGACGGATGATGGAGGATGCAGACCGATGAGCTACGGCCCGCCTTACTGGTCCGCCGCAGACTTCGAACAGGTCAACGGATTCCCCCGGTATCCCACCCGCGAGATCAACCGCCGCCACGGCTGGGTTGCCGACATGCTGGCCGCCCACGAGCTCGACGCCGTGGTGGTGGGCGGGGCAACCGGAGCACTCGAAACCGCGGTGCAGTACTTCTCGAACTGGCCCAGCCAGGTGCAGTCCTACGTGGTCTTCCTTCCGGGAGAAGCGCCGATCATGCTGGTCCGGCTGTGGAACCACCTCCCCGACGCCCAGCGGATCGCCATGATCGACGACCTCCGATACGGCGGCGACACCCCCGGCGAGCAGGCCGAGCAGTTGGCGGGCACGCTGGCGCGGCACGGGTGCCAGCGGATCGGCCTGATCGGGGTGGTTCCCCACGCCGACGTCGACACCCTGAGGCGGACGGTCACCGATGTGGATCTGGTGGACATGAACCCGGCGTATCAGTCGTTCCGGCTGGTGAAGACCGAGGACGAGATGACGTTCGTCCGCATCGCATCCCGCATGAACGACGCCGCCATCGCCGCCCTCGCCGCCGAGCTGAAGCCGGGCGTCAACGAGCTCGACGTGGCCCGCATCGTCGAAGACGTGTACCTGGCGCACCGGGCCTGGAACCTGATCCATTTCAGCCTGACCACCCCCATGTCGGATCCTTCGATCGTGGTGCCGCACCAATACCACCCCGACCGGGTCATCGAAGCGGGCGACGTGTTCGTAACCGAGATCAGCACCACTTTCTGGGGCTACTCCGGTCAGATCCTTCGCACCTACACCATCGGCGGCGGACCCAACGAGCGTTATGCCCGACTCCATCGGGTGGCTCTCGACGCCTATCACGCCATCATCACCGCCCTCCACCCCGGCGCCACGGTGGGAGACGTGCTCGACGCCGCCGAGTTGATCGCCGCCGAGGGCTTCGACATCTGGGACGATCTGGTTCACGGCTTCGGTGGCGCCTATCTGCCACCGATCGTCAGGACCCGCCAGTCCCGGGGTGCCACCCACGACGACTCGTTCACCTACCCCGACGGCACGCTGCTGGTGGTTCAGCCCAACGTGATCGACGGGCAGGCGGGCGTCCAGGTGGGTAACTCGATGTGGGTGACGTCAGAGGGCACCGAGGTGACCCAGTCGTTCCCGACCGAGCTGATCGTGTGCGAGTAGGAGAGGTATGAACACCGAGACCCGCGACGGAATGACGATCGACTGGCATGTCGAGATCCTGATGGACGTCGGCGTCCCCATGCTCGCCGACGTGTTCCGACCCATCGAAGACGGGCGCTACCCGGTGATCATCAGCTACGGGCCGTACGCCAAGGGACTGTCGTTCCAGGAGGGTTATCCCGATCAGTGGAACCGGATGGTGGCCGACTTCCCCGAGGTCGCCGAGGGTTCCACCAACAAGTATCAGAACTGGGAGGTGGTCGACCCCGAGAAGTGGGTGCCCCACGGCTACGTGGTGGTGCGAGTCGACTCCCGCGGCACCGGCATGTCCCCCGGGTTCGTCGACCACTTCTCGCCACGCGAGACCCGTGACTTCTACGAGTGCATCGAGTGGGCGGCCACCCAGCCCTGGTCGAACGGCAAGGTGGGCGCCAACGGCATCAGCTACCTGGCCATCAACCAGTGGCATGTCGCCGCCCTCCAGCCACCCCATCTGGCTGCCATGTGCGTGTGGGAGGGGGCAGCCGACTGGTACCGGGACATGACACATCACGGCGGCATGGCGTCGACGTTCTGGGCCAATTGGTACGACATGCAGGTCAAGATCGTCCAGTACGGGCTGGGTGACCGGGGTCCCAAGAGCGTGGTCACCGGTGACAACGTCTGTGGGAACGAGACTTTGACGGAGGAGCAGTTGGCGGCCAACCGCTCGGACTTCGGCGAGCAGATCCTGGCTCACCCCCTCGACGATCAGTACCACCGCGATCGTTCTCCGGACTTCGACGCCATCACGACCCCGCTGCTGTCGGCCGGAAACTGGGGTGGGCAGGGCCTCCATCTGCGCGGCAACGTCGAGGGCTACGTGCGGTCGGCGTCGTCGCACAAGTGGCTCGAGCTGCACGGCATCGAGCACTGGACCCACTTCTACACCGACTACGGCCGTGAGCTGCAGCTGGCCTTCTTCGATCACTTCCTCAAGGGCGAGGACAACGGCTGGGACCGCCGTCCCCCCGTGCTCCTGCAGGTTCGCCATGTCGACCATTTCGAGGAGCGGACCGAGGACGCCTGGCCGATTCCCCGGACCCGGTGGACCGAGATGTACCTGCATTCGGATCTCACGTTCAGTCCCCAGCCCCCCACCGTGGCGGCGGCACTCGAGTTCGAGGCGCTCGGCGACGGGCTGACGTTCCGGTCTGAGCCGCTCGATGCCGAAACCGAGATCACGGGTCCGCTCTCAGCCCGCCTGTGGGCGTCGTCGTCGACCACCGACGCCGACCTGTTCGTGGTGTTCCGGGTGTTCGACCCCGAGGGCCGCGAGGTCACCTTCCAGGGTGCGCTCGACCCGCGGGCACCGGTTGCCCAGGGTTGGTTGCGGGCGTCACATCGCGAGCTCGACCCGGAGATCTCCGAGCCCTACCGGCCCTATCACACCCATCGACAGGAGCAGCCGCTCACGCCCGGCGAGATCTACCAACTCGACATCGAGCTCTGGCCGACGTCGATCGTGGTGCCGGCCGGCTTCACCCTGGCGGTCACGGTGCGGGGCAAGGACTACGAGAACGACGAAATCCCCGACGACGGCAAGGGTGCCATCTCGAGTTTCAAGAACAAGTTCAGCGGGTGTGGGCCGTTCCTCCACAATGATCCGACCGACCGACCGACCGACGTGTACGGGGGCATGACGACCCTCCACCTGGGTCCGAGCCGTTCGGCGCACGTGCTGGCCCCGGTGGTCCCACCGGCCTGACACCGGATTCGGACATCTTGCAACATATAGAATCGTCCCCGGTGACGGCTATGAGAGGTGCCACGTGATCATCGAAACCGACGCCGGAAGCGTGTCCCTGGAGCAGATCGGTGCCGGGCCCGACATCGTGCTGCTGCACTCGCTCCTGTCCGACCGTAACGTCTTCGCCCCCATCGTCCCGGCGCTGGCGAGCACCCACCGGGTCAGCCTGGTGGATCTACCCGGATTCGGTTCCACCAGCCTCATCGAGGCGGACATGAACGCCTACGGCGACATGATCGGGGCCCTGCTCCGGGCCGGGTCGTACGACCCGGACACCACCTGCGTGCTCGGCAACGGCCTGGGTGGGTTCGTGGCGCTGGCCACCGCCATCCGACACGGGTCGGCCTTCGACAAGCTGGTGGTAGCCGGATGCGGGGCTGGGTTCACCGAGGCCGGCAGGGGCGCCTTCCGGGGGATGGTCGCCGGCGTCCAGCAGGGTGGAATGGAAGCCATCATCGAGGTGGCGATCAGGAGGATCTTCGCCGAGGACTACCTCGCCGCCCACCCCGACCAGGCCGAGGAACGCCGAGCCGTGCTGCGCCGCAGCGACCCCGCCGCCTTCGTGGCGGCCTGCACCGCCCTGCTCGGTCTCGACTACTTCGAGGCCTCGAAGGGCGTCACCAATCCCACGCTGGTGATCGCCGGATCGCATGACCAGGCAACGCCGCCGGCGATGGCGATCGACCTGGCGGACCGGGTGCCCGGGGCCCGACTCGAAATCATGGACGGCGTGGCCCACGCCCCCCAACTCCAGGACCCCGACGGGTTCCTGACCCTCCTCCAGGGATTCCTGGACTGACCGACCGAAAGAGGAATCGATGACCACAGTCGTACGGTTCGGGGGCTACGCCCCGGCCGAAAGCACCCACGGACGCGCCCAGATCCATTTCACCCAACGCATGACAGAACGCCTCGGCGACGGGGTCGAAGTCGAGATCCTCCACAACGTGATGGACCTGGGACGGCCCGCCACCGACCTGTTCACCATGGTCGAGAGCGGCGAACTCACCATGTGCTTCTTCTCGACCAGCTACCTGGGCGACCGGGTTCCCGAGCTCAACGTGCTGGAACGCCCCTACCTGTTCTCGGATCTGCCAGAGGCCCACGCCGCCCTCGACGGAGAGTTCGGGGCGGCGCTCACCGAGGCCACCGAACGTCGGACCGACTTCGAAGTCCTCGGCTACTGGGACAATGGGTTCCGGCACTTCACCAACCGGCTGCGCCCGGTGCACAGCCCCGCCGACGTCGCCGGCATGATCGTCCGCCTCCAGCCCAACGCCATGCACGAGGCGATGGTGGAAGCGTGGGGCGGAACCCCCATCGCCGTGGAACTGTCCGAGGGCGTCCGCCTCATCCAGGAGCTGGCCGTCGATGCCCAGGAGAACCCGCTCGGCAACAGCGTCGCCTACGGCGTCGACAAGGTGCACAAGTACGTCACCATGACAGGACACCTCTACGGCGCCCGCGGCGTGTACGCCAACCGCCAGATGCTGGCCGACCTGCCCGCCGAGATCGCCGATGCGGTTCGGGCATCGGCCCGCGACGCCATCGTCTACCAGCGGAGCATCGCCGCCGACTACGAACGCGAACTGCGCGAGCGTCTCACCGCCCAGGGCCTCGAGTTCATCGACCTCACCGCCGACGAGCGCGAGGCGTTCATCGCCCCCACCCGACACATCGGAGCATGACCATGCAGGTAGGACTGATCGGGCTGGGACTGATGGGCACGGCGATGGGCCCGAACCTCGCCAACGCCGGGTTCTCCATCACCGGTTTCGACGTCGACAAGGACCGCTGCGCCGAGCACGCCGCCAAGGGCGTCACCATCGTCGACACCCCGGCGGCGGCAGCGGCGGTCGGGACGGTGCTGTTGTCGCTGCCCAACAGCGACATCGGTCGCCAGGTGTGCTTCGGCGACAACGGCGTCATCGAGGGCAAGCCCACGCTGGTGATCGACACCACCACCGCCCGGCCCGCCGACACCATCGCCCTCGGCGAGCGCTTCTCCGAGGCCGGGGTCGGGTTCGTGGACGCCACCATGAGCGGTAACGCCGCCCAGGCCGCCGAACGCGACATCGTCGCCATGGTGGGTGGAACCGAAGCCGACTTCGAAGCCGCCAAGGCGGTGCTCGAAGCGGTGGCTCGTTCGGTGCATCACGTGGGCCCGGTCGGATCGGGGGCGGTCACCAAGCTGATCGTCAACCAGGTACTGGGCATCCACCGGGTCGCCCTCGCCGAGGGACTGGTGATGGGCGAGCGCGCCGGTGTCGACCTCAACCGGCTGCTCGGCGTCCTCAAGGACGGCGCCGCCTACTCCAAGGCGATGGACGTGTGGGGCCAGCGGATGGTCGACGGCGACCACGTGCCGCCGGCGTCACGCATCAAACAGAACCACAAGGACTTCCGACTGATCCTCGAACAGGGCCAGGAGCTCGGCTCCCCCACCTGGCTGGCGTCCACCGTGCGACAACTGCTCGGCACCGCCGAAGCGACCGGTCTCGCCGACGTCGACAACTCGGGTGTCATCGAGATCCTTCGCCGGCAGGCGGGAATCGGGCGGCTCGACACCTGACCGATCGTTCATCTCCCATACCTCTGGCGGCTACCGGCCGATCAACTCCACTGACTGCAATGAGTCAATCACTCAGTGGGGGTGGTCGTCTATGGGAGGTAGCTTGATGCAGAGAACGGTTTCGCGTCGCGCCATGGTGCTGGGAAGCGCAGCGGCGCTGCTGCTCGCCAGCACCATGCCGGCGCTGGCGACGACGGACAGGAGTGCCGAAGGAAGCCTTTCGGTTTCACCGGTGGGCACCTACTCATCAGGGGTGTTCGCAGAGTCGGCGACCGAGATCGTCGCCCACGATCCAAGGACCCAGCGCCTGTTCACGGTCAATGCGGCCGATCTTCGCATCGACGTGCTCGATGTCTCCGACCCGACCGAGCCGGTGCTCGAGTTCAGCCTCGGGCTGCCGGGTATCGAATCGGAGGACGGGTCGGTGACCCTCGACGGTGCGGTTCCGAATTCGGTGGCGGTGCGCGGGACGACCGTGGCCGTGGCGGTGGAGCACCCCGTGACGACCGAGCCCGGTTGGGTGGCGTTCTTCACCACAGGCGGGCAGCCCATCACCGCCGTTCGTGTGGGCGCACTGCCCGACATGCTGGTCTTCACACCCAACGGCCGGACGTTGCTGGTCGCCAACGAGGGCGAGCCCGAGCCAAACCCCGATCAACCCGGCTACCTGGCAGACCCGGAAGGCTCGGTGAGCATCATCGACGTGCGGGGGCGCATCGACCGGCTTCGCCAGTCGCATGTCCGCACCGCCACGTTCCACGCCTGGGACGAGGGCACGAAGGTCCTCGATCCGGCGGTGCGCGTCTTCGGACCCTCCGTGGACGACAACCGGAGGATCTCCCAGAACCTCGAGCCCGAGTACATCACTGTCGATACCAACTCCGCCACTGCATACGTGGTGCTCCAGGAAGCCAACGCCATGGCGGTGTTGGACATCTCCAAGGGTGAGTTCACCGACATCGTGCCGTTCGGGTTCCAGGACCACCTCGCTGACGGCAACGAACTTGACGTCTCCGACCGGGACGACGCCATCCGGATCGAGAACTGGCCGGTGTGGGGCATCTACCAGCCCGACGGTGCTGCCAACTACCGCTGGCGCGGACAGACGTTCATCGTCACCGCCAACGAGGGCGACACCAGGGACTGGCCGGGCGACGAGGACGACACCGGCTACTCGGAGGAGTCGAGGTTCAGGGGCTTCACCAGCGACGAGCAGTCGGTGTGTGAAGGATCACGGCTGGGCCAGTGGCTGGCCGGCAACGACCTCGACATCACCACCCTCGAAGACCTGCGGGAGAACGAGAACCTGGGACGTCTCACCATCACCACCACCCTCGGCCTCGGGGATGACGGGTGCATCGGCGATGTCTACGCCTTCGGATCACGGTCATTCTCGATCTGGACACCGCACGGTGAGCAGGTGTTCGATTCCGGCTCCGACTTCGAGCGGATCACGGCCGAGGCCAACCCTGAGTTCTTCAACTCGAACCACGAGGAGACCGCCTTCGACAACCGGAGCGACAACAAGGGTCCCGAGCCCGAGGATGTCGAGATCGGTGTCATCAGGGGCAGGACGTACGCCTTCATCGGGCTCGAGCGCATCGGCCAGTTGATGATCTACGACATCACCAACCCTCACCAGGTGTCGTTCGTCGGCTACGTCAACAACCGTGACTTCACGGTGCCGAACACGCTCGACGACGGATCGACCAACCCGGCCGCCGGGGACCTCGGGGCAGAAGAAGTAACCTTCATCCCCGCCGGTCAGAGTCCGATTCGGGGCGTGGCGATGCTGGCGATTGCCAACGAGGTGTCCGGCACGGTGACGCTGTTCCGGGTCGACCCGGTGCGCAGCGGGCGCTGACACACACGCCACCTGGCGATCATGCGGGGGCAGAGTCGATTTCGGTCGACTCTGCCCCCAGTCTTGCGGGTACCCGCCGATTGAAATCGGGCCGCCGATCGCTCAACATCCGAGCGCGTACGCCACGGCGTCACACACTCGCCGCATCACGTCCTCACCGAGCGAACCCACTCGTTCTGTGAGCAGCGACTGTGGGACCGTGTGCACACCGTCGCAGTTGACCACCGATTCCCGATCGAGGCCGACTGCGTGGTGATCGATCGGCACCTCGACAGCGAGACCGCGCATCGAGGTGGTCACCTCCACCACGGTGACCAGGGCGCGCACGTCGATCACCTCGCCACGGGTGAGGATGAGGACTGGGCGCCGCTTGCCACCCACCTGGGCCAGCCAGATGTCGCCCCGCTTCACTCGTCTCCCCAGGCCTCGGCTTGGTCCCAGAACGAGTCCGGTTGCTCGGGGTGCCGCAGGTAGGCGACACGGTCGGACTCGGCCAGGGCAGCTCTCACGGCGGCAATGACGCCGTCGCGGGCGGCTGCCGAGATGTTGACACCGAGGCTCCGAGCCTGCTCGATGAGCGACTCCTCCAGGGTGAAGGTTGTGCGCGTCGTGACCATATCATCCGATGCTAGCTCATCGCGCTAGCGCTAAGACACCCCGGCGTAGTGGGAGGTCTTGAGGTTCTCCTGCATCTCGAACAGGCCGGCGGCGGGGGGAGCCGGGAGCGGGATCCGCAGAGGGAGGTTCTCCATGCGGAAGTCGTGGGTCGGGCGGCCGCGGATGATCTCGGCATTCCAGGCGTCCCAGTCCTTGGGCTGGTGCAGGGCCATGAGAGGCCAGGCATCGACGGCGGCGTAGCCGAGCAGCAGCAGGCGCCGCGGCTTGGTGGAGAGGTTGGGTGCCGACCCGTGCAACGCCCGAACGTGGTGGATCGAGATGTCGCCCTTCTTCAAGAGGATCGGTTCGGCGTCGTTCATGTCGAAGCTGTCGGCCGGGACCGCCCCCACGAACATCCCGTCCTCGTGGTGATCGTGGGCGTGTTCGCGATGGGTGCCCGGGATGATCATCAGACAGCCGTTCTCGAGGGTGATGTCGTCGATGGCGACGCCCACCTCGAGCAGGTCGTCGTTGCTGTGCGGGTAGTAGCCCCAGTCGGTGTGCCACTCGACCGCCGCCCCTCCCCCGGGAGCCTTGGCGTTGAGCTTGGAGTGGTGGATGCGGATGTCGTCACCGACGAGCGCAGCCACGATGTCGAGGAGTTCCGGCTTGTCCAGCGCCGCCCGGTAGGTCGGGTGCTGCTTGTGCGGCGTTTTGATCCGACGAAGCTTGGGGGTCTCGGCCGAGTGGCCGGCGGCGATGTCGAGGTCGAAGACGGCGTCAGAGGCGGTGACCGATCTCGACCGGTCCACGAACTCGTCGGTGACCCGGGACAACTCTTCGATCTCGGCCTGGGAGAACACCCCTTCGAGCGTCACGAATCCCTTGCGGAAGTACTCGTCGACCTTGGCCTGTTCCATACCGAACCTCCAACCTCGGGTGATTGCAGGATATAGATTGCATTCCCGCCGTGCCGTGACGAGCGGCACCCAAACTCCAACTGGGGACAAAACCGACGCGAATACGGTTGGTTTTGCCCCCAGAACGGATGGTTTGGGGGCTCAGACCACGCCGCGGGAGCGGAGGTCCGCGATCTCGTCGGCGGTGAGTCCGGCGAGTTCCGTCAGGATCTCGTCAGTGTGCTCGCCCAGCATGGGCGGGTGACGACGGATCGACCCAGGAGTGCCGTCGAACTTGATCGGCAGACCGAGCATCTTCACCATGCCCACCATCGGATGCTCGATCTCGGTGACCATCTCGCGACCCATGGTCTGGGGTGAGCTCAACGCTTCGGCCACGTCGTTGATGGGTCCTGAGGGGATACCAACGTCGTCGAGCGCCTCGATCCACTCGGCCCGGGTCCGGGTCAGCATGATCTCGGCGATCAACCCATCGATCAGGTCGCGGTTGTTGACCCGGTCACGGTTGCGGGCGAAGCGTTCGTCCTCGTTCCACTCCGGATGGCCGAGCAGCCCTGCCAGTTTGCGGAACTGCTCGTCGTTGCCCACCGCCACCGCCACGTCACCGTCGGAGGCTCCGAAGGTGCGGTAGGGCACGATGTTGGGATGGCCGTTGCCGTAGCGGCCGGGAACCTTGCCCGACGCCAGGTGGTTGGCGGCGACGTTGGCCAGCATCAGCAGCCCGGTGTCGTGCAGGCTGACCTCGGCCCGCTGGCCCTTGCCGGTGACCGAACGGCTCGCCAGCCCGGCCAGGGCCGAGATGGTGGCGAGCATGCCGGTGCAGATGTCGACGATCGCCACCCCCAGCTTCATCGCCTCACCCTCGGGCTCGCCGGTGATGGACATGAGCCCGGTCTCGGCCTGGAGGATGAAGTCGTATCCGGGCAGGCCCGCCTTGGGGCCGGTGGACCCGTAACCGCTGATCGTCACCCGCACTGCCCGGGGAGCATTCGCATCGAACCAGCCGGCGTCGAATCCCCACCGTTCCAGGGTGCCGATCTTGAAGTTGTCGAGCACGATGTCGGCCTTGGGGATGAGCCGGGCCAACACCCGCCGTCCCTCTTCCGAACCGATGTCGAGAGTGACGCTGCGCTTGTTGCGGTTCACCCCCAGGTAGTAGGCCGACTCGTTGCCGACGAAGGGCGGACCCCAGGCCCGGGTGTCGTCACCGGCACCCGGGCGTTCCACCTTGATGACGTCGGCCCCCATGTCGGCCAACAACATGGCCGACAGGGGGCCGGCGAGCACCCGCGTCAGATCGAGAACGACGATCCCGTCGAGTGCACCCATCAGATCAGCGCTTCATCTCGCGGGACTTGTCGGACTGGTTGAAGCCCTCGTCGAAGTTGTGCTTCCAGGTGTCCAACTCGGCCTTGCGCTCCTCGCGGAACTTCTGGAAGTTGGGCTTGCGCTTCTCGAGGAAGGCGTTCATGCCTTCGAGCGACTCCTCGGTGCCCCAGATGTTGGCGAGCAGCTCCATGCCGTGCTGCCACGCCGGGTAGAGGGCGTCGGAGTCGTAGTTGAGGGCAACCTTGGTCGCCCGGATGGTCTGGCCCGAGTAGCTGACGATCTGCTGGCAGATCTCCTCGGTCTTGGCCCGCAGCTCGGAGGCGGGAACGGCGACGTTGGCCAGCCCGATCGAGGCTGCCTCCTTGCCGGTCCATGTCTTGCACAGGAAGATCATCTCCTTGGCACGACGCTCGCCGATCAGCTTGCCGATGTACTGGGTTGCGCCGACCGTCGGGCAGGCACCCACCCGGGCTCCGGTCTGTCCGAACTTGGCGTCCTCGGCGGTGACCACCAGGTCGCACCACAACATCAGTTCGTGACCGCCGCCCACGCAGGGGCCTTCCACCATGGCGATGACCGGGATGGGGAGGTTGCGGATGGTCATGGCCACCTGCAGCATGCGGTCGTTCCACATGTAGGAGTTGGCCTTGTTGAGCTTCATCATGGCGTGGAAGTCGCCACCGGCCGAGAAGGCGCCGCCGGCACCGGACACCACCGCAGCGGCGATGGTGGGGTCTTCGCGGGTGCGGTTGAAGGCGTCGGCGAGCTCGTCCAGGGTCTGCTCACGGAAGGCGTTCTTCACCTCGGGGCGGTTGATCGTGATCCAAGCCACGTTGTCCTTGACCTCGTAGAGAATCTCGCCGTATGCGTCTGACACCTGGTTCCTCCTGATCGGGATGTGCGCCGCTCGGGCCGGTGGGGCCCGAGGCGTATTGGGTATCTTATTTCCTATATGATCGACCGCGGTCGTCAACGAGAGGTGCCTCCCCATGTCCGTCCCCCAGTCAGATGTGATCGATGTCCACGCCCACCTGGTGACAGCCGGCCTCGCCGACATCGCCGAATCGGGAGGCACCAAACACGGTATCGAGTTCTTCCGTGACGCCAATGGCCGCATCACCAGCTCGAGTGGCGGTCATCAGAAGTCGATCGCCTGGCCCACCCCTCTCGAGACCCCCGACCAGCGGGTGGCGGTGATGGACTCGATCGACGTCGACGTGCACCTCCTCTCGCTCTCGCCCACCATGCACTGGTACAACCTCGGCCCCGCCGACGGCCTGTCGCTTGCCACCGAGAGCAACGACGACATGGCCGAGATGATCGCCGCCCACCCCACCCGTTTCAAGGGGCTCGGCTTCCTGCCGCTCCAGGACGTGGCGGCGTCGGTGGCCGAGATGGAACGCTGCGTACGCGAACTCGGCTTCGTCGGTTTCCAGGTGGGCACCAACATCAACGGCCTCGACTGGGACACAGACGAGCTGTATCCGGTACTCCAGGCCGCTCAGGACCTCAACGCCGTGATGTTCTTCCACCCCACCCGCGGCCGCGGCGACGCCTTCCTCAAGAAGTACCACCTGGTGAACTTCATCGGCAACCCGCTCGAGACCACCATCGCGGTTGCCTCGCTCATCTTCGGCGGCGTGATGGACCGCCTCCCAAACCTCAAGGCGGTGTTCGCCCACGGCGGCGGCTACGGGTGCCTCGGCATCGCCCGCATGGACCACGGCAAGGAGGTCCGTCCCGAATCACGTGGCATGGAGCTGATGCCGTCGGATTACCTCCGCCAGATGTGGTTCGACTCGCTCGTTCACGGCCACCGAACCCTCGACCAGGTGATCGACTTCGCCGGGATCGACCGGGTGGTGCTGGGCAGCGACTACCCCGCCGACATGGGTGAGCCCAAGCCGGTGGAGTGGCTCAACCAGCACCCCACCCTGTCGGAAGCCGACAAGGAGAAGATCCTCAGGGCCAATCCGGCCCGACTCCTCGCTTGAGGAAGGCAGAGGAAGGCAGAGGAGGGCGGAGGAAGGCAGAGGCTCTGAGGCGGTCGAAACACATCGACGGGCTCTACACCCCCTACCCCGCAAGCGTCCGACGGCTCTGCGTCGGCGGACCCTTCCCCCGCAAGCGGGGGACAAGAGTCAGGCGGAAAGGCGGAGGCAGGCTGGAAAATGGATAACGAGCTGATCGACGAGATGTACGAGAAGCGGGGATACCTGTTCGAATGGCAGGTGCTGCTGGCCGACGCCGCACCCGAATTCCTGCGGAGCTTCGACGCCACCTGGACCCAGGTGAACACCGACCGGCCTGACGGCCTCCACGTGAAGTACCGCGAGCTGGTGTATTCGGTGGTGGCGTCGGTGCTGGGAGAGGCCACCGTCGCCAAGAACCACATGCACAAAGCCCTCGACCACGGCGCCACCCGCCAGGAGCTGATCGACGGAATGCTGGTGGGTTGGACCCCGTCAGGATCCAAAACGCTCATCCACGGGCTGCGGGCACTGGTCGACGTCCTGCAGGAGCGGGGCGAATATGAACTGCCCGATGTGGGATACCGCATCACCGACCGACCCGAGCACGCCGAACGCAGCTTCCTGGAGGACAAACGATGAGTGAGTTGGCAGAAGAGTTCGCCGCCCGCCGCGGCAAGCGGTACCCCGCCCACGCCTGGATCTCCGAGGCGTTCCCCGAGTACGTCGAGACCATGCTCCAGCTCGACGAGATCATCCGCCGGCGGCCGCGTCGCTTCGACGAGAAGGGCCACGAGCTGTTCCACATCGTCGCCCTGGCGGTGATGGGCTCGAACCCCCACAACCAGCCCCATCTCACCCAGCACATCAAGAAGGCCCTGCAGCTGGGAGCTCACCCCGAGGAGATCGCCGAGGCGCTGATGGTGTGCGTGAACCCGGCCGGTGCCCGGGTCCTCACCTACGGCGTCACCTGCATGCTCGAAGCGATCGGACAGCTCGAGGAAGAGGGATGGACGGCCCCGGAGTGAGCGAGGACATCCTCTACGAAGTCGACGACCGGGTCGCCTGGGTCACCATCAACCGCCCGGACGCCGGTAACGGCCTGACCAGCGCCACCTACTCGCTGCTGGCCGAGATGCTCCATCGCGCCGAGGCCGACCCGGAGGCCCGGGTGGTGGCGCTGACCGGGGCGGGCGACACGCACTTCTCGGGTGGTGGCGACACCAAGCACCACAAGCGCCGCACCTCCAACAACCTTCGCCTCCACCTCGGCAAGCTGGCCGAGGTGTCGATGGTGATCCGCAACATGGGCAAGCCCACCATCGCCGCCGTCAACGGCCGGGCGATCGGCGGCGGCCACCAGCTGCAGCTGCTGTGCGACATCTCGATCGCCTCGGAATCGGCCATCCTCGGCCAGGACGGGTCGAGGCGGGCGGCGGCTCCGTTCTTCTGGGGCCTGCAGCTGCTGTCCAGCTACGTCGGCGAGAAGAAGGCCCGCGAGATGTGCATCCTGTCGCGCGAGTACCCGGCGTCCGAGGCACTGGACATGGGCCTCGTGACCGCCGTCGTCCCGCACCCGGAGCTTCGTGCCGAAGTGCGCCGCTGGGCCGACGAGCTGCTGACGCTCGACCCCGACTCGTTGCGGGCCTGGAAGACCGCCCTCAACCATCCGTCCGACCTCAACTACGCCGCCCTGTTCGAGGGCCGGGAGATGCTGGCGTTGTTCGCCGGCACCGCCGAATGGAAGCTGGGTAACGCCGCCTACGGGTCGGGCGAGCTTCCCGACTGGTCGGAGTTCCGCATATGAGTGCTGTCACGTACCGGGTGGAGGGAACCACCGCCCACATCACCGTCAACGACACCAGCTGGGGTCTCGACACCCACCTCGGCATCCTCGACGGCCTGGCACGGGCCTCGGTCGACCGCACCGTCATTGCCGTGCTCGTCGGCAGCGCCGGACCTGACTTCGGTGCCGGCCCGACCGCCCCCACCGACCCGGCCGAACTCAAGACCCTCCTCGACGCCATCGCCCGCGTTCCGGTGGCGATCCGCACCGGCGGCAAAACCGTGGTGGCGTCGGTGAAAGGCCGATGCCGGGGTGCAGCCAACCAGTTCCAGATGATGTGCGACCTGACCGTCGCCGCCGAGTCGGCCGTCTTCGCCGTCGACATTGCCCACGGGGCCGAACCGATGGCGCTGATCGGTGGGCAGTTCCTTCCCCGCATCGTCGGCGAGAAGAAGGCCCGCGAGATGGTGTTCCTGGGACGCGACCACGGGCCGTCCGATCACAAGGCGTTCGTCAACACGGTGGTGGCAGAGTCCGAGCTGGAGGCGGCATCGCTGGCGTTGTGTGAAGAGATCGCCCGGCTCAGCCCCACCTCGCTGCGGATGGTGAAAGCTTCCATCAGCTTCAACACCGACCTGCTGTTCAGCTCGATCTGGCAGGCCGTCGACTACGCCGTGCTGGCCGCCATCGAGAAGGCACCCATCCCCGAGGGTGAGGCACCGGCCCCGGCGCTGGCTCCGCTGCCCGAACGGTTCCAGTCGCTCGAGTACACGGTCGGAGAGGGCTTCGCCATCGCCCGACTCGTCGATGGCTCGGCCCCGGCTGCTCTCGATGAGCTGCTGGCGGTGCTGCGCCACGCCGACAGCGACCCGGACATCAAGAGTCTGGTGCTCCGGGTCGGACCCGGGTGCGGATGGCAGGCCGGAACCAAAGGCTGGATGGCGGCGCTCGTCACGCTGCGCAACATCGCCATGCCCACCATCGTCGTCCTCGAGGGCGAGTCCACTGCCACTGCGACCGAGTTGGCGGTGGTCGCCGACCTGGTGGTGGCGGCCGACGGAGCGACCATCGGCATGGCCGCAGGCCGGCCTCCGGCGTGGGGCTCCCAGCTGCTCGCCGGAGCGGTCAGGGAGCGACAGGCCCGCCGCATGGGCCTGCTCGGGACGACGCTCTCGGCCGACGAAGCCAAGGCGGCCGGGCTGGTGAACTGGGTGGTGGATGACACCGGGCTCGACGGGTTCGTGGCCGACCTCACCGCCGAGATCGCCGGCCTCGACCAGCTGGGCATCCAGGTCGCCAAGTCCGTCCTCAACTACGGGGGCAACATGGCGTACCCAACGATCCTCTCCGTTGCAGAGCAGGCTCGAAGCTGAGCTATCCCGGGGCCCATCGGGCCCCGGGAGCCGGCTCAGCCGCGCAACACCTTCTCCATCGCCTTGCCCTTTGCCACCTCATCGACGAGTTTGTCGAGGTAGCGGATCTTCTGCATCAACGGGTCTTCGATGTCCTCGACCCGGATCCCGCAGATCAAGCCGGTGATCAGCGCGGCGTTGGGATTGAGCCGGGAGTCGGCGAAGAAGTCCTCGAAGGTCGTTTCCGCCTCGAGGTGGCTGGCGAGCTCGGCGTCATCGAAGCCGGTCAGCCAGCGGATCACCTCGTCGAGCTCGGCCTTCGTGCGACCCTTCCGCTCCACCTTGTTCACGTAGTGGACGTAGACCGATGCGAAGCTCATCGAGAAGATCCTGCTCATGAGCCGAGTCTACGAAGGGGCGAGGAGCCGTCTGTCGGGCATACCGCGTTGACTACCGGAACGGTATGCTGAGTCCATGCCCACCGAGCAGATCGCCGTGCGACTACCAGAGGATCAGCTTGCCCTTCTCGATGACATGGTCGAGCGCGGCGTGTATGCGAGTCGGGCCGAAGCCGTCCGGGCGGGCATCACGGCGATCGCCGAGCTGGACCGCCGGGCTCAGATCGACCGTGCCATCGTCGAGGGCTACCGCCGGGTTCCGCCCACCGAGGCGGAGTTCGACGCAGCAGTCGCCTCCCTCCGGCGGGCCATCGCCGAGGAGCCGTGGTGAAGGAACCTCGCCGAGGCGAGGTCTGGTGGGGCGAACTCGAAGGCACCGGCCGGCGACCCTTCCTCGTAATGACCCGAAGTGCAGCGATCCCCGTCCTTCACAGCGTGCTGGCAGCGCCGATCACTCGCACGATCCGAGGCATCCCCTCGGAGTTCCGCCTCGGCCCGGACGACGGCATGCCG
>JBHJOH010000142.1:0-25716 GCA_050329955.1 Acidimicrobiia bacterium
TGTTCACCGTGGCAACCGCACCACACGGACGGTCCCAACCCCCGGCCCACCACGCAAGCACGCCTGACGCCTACCGGACGGAGATCGCGGCGCCGTTCACCGCGAACCGATCACTGTTCACCGTGGCAACCGCACCACACGGACGGTCCCAACCCCCGGCCCACCACGCGATTACCCCTCACGCGCACCGGCGGGGGGTGCGGGGGGTCGCCCCCCCGCAGGTATCACAGTGGGCGTTGAGGGTTTCGAACCCCCGACCTCTTCCTTGTAAGGGAAGCGCTCTCCCAGCTGAGCTAAACGCCCTGGACGTGGAAGTGTAGGTGGAGCGTTCACGTGGGTCATCTTCTGATCCCATCTCAACCGTATGAGCCGCCCGGCCCATTGTGGGAACTCCTCGACTCCGGCAGGGTCGAGCCGAGTGGAGTAGGGACAAAGAAACAACGCTGCCCGCAAAAAGGCTCTCAAGACCCTTCTTGACACGTCCGATAGTGCGTCTACGAGGGCAAGAGAGGCCCCGGGCAGAAGTGGGGAAACACGGATGGCAATGATGCAACGCCGAATGAACGCAATGGATGCCGGCGACGAGGCGGTACGTCAGTACCTCGACGGAATCGGCACATACGACCTGTTGACGGCCGAGGACGAGGTCATGCTCGCCAAGGCGATCGAGCGCGGTCGGGCCGCCGAGGCCGAGATGGAGTCGGGTGACTTCACCGAGGAGCGTCGTGCCGAGATCGAAGCGGCCATCAACGCCGGGCTTCGGGCCCGCAGACGTTTCATCCAGGCCAACCTTCGCCTGGTGGTCTCGATCGCCAAGCGCTACCAGCATTCGGGTCTGCCGTTCCTGGACCTGGTCCAGGAGGGCAACCTGGGTTTGATTCGGGCTGTCGAGAAGTTCGAGTACCGCAAAGGTTTCAAGTTCTCCACGTACGCAACGTGGTGGATCCGCCAGGCGATCAGCCGGGCCATCGCCGACAAGAGCCGCACCATCCGGGTTCCGGTCCACATGATGGACACGATCACCCAGGTGCAGACAGCCGAGAACGAGTTGGTGAAGCGGACGGGCCGCCAGCCGAGCGACGAGGAGATCGCCGAGGAGGCGGGTCTCACTCCCGAGAAGGTGGCCGAGGCCAAGCGCATCGCCCCCGAGCCGGTTTCGATCTTCGAGCCGGTGGGCGAGGACAGCGCAGTGTTGGGCGACTTCATCGAGGACCTGGAGGCGACCGATCCGTTCGACTTCGCTCTCACCAGTCTTCGTCTGGAGGATCTGGGTGAGGTGATGGGTCGGCTCAACGAGCGGGAGCGGCTGGTGATTGCCATGCGCTACGGCCTCGGCAACATCGAGCCCCGCACCCTCGACGAGGTGGGTCGCCACTTCAAGGTGACCCGGGAGCGGATCCGTCAGATCGAGTCGAAGGCGATCGCCAAGATGCGGGCGCCGGTGAAGGCCAAGAAGCGTCTCCCCGACGTCGCCTCGTTGTAGCCACGGCAACAGATTTCCAACGGTCGGGTTCTCTCCTCCCCCCGGCTCGGAAAGAAAGAAGGCCCCGGTCCATCCGACCGGGGCCTTCGTCGTGTCTGCCGGTTTACGGGGTTCATGCCGACTGCACCAACTGCTGCAGCTCTTCGACACTCGCCTCCAACGGCAGATTCACGTCGGAGTGTTTGGGTCGGCCCCGACCGCGCTTGCGGTGGTACGCCTGGCCATCCCAGAAGATGACCCCGCCCCATACACCCCATTCGATGGCATTCTCGAGGGCGTATTCGAGGCAGCGGATGCGGACGTCGCACTCGCCGCACAGCGACTGGGCTACCGCCAGGTCGGAAGGGACCTCCGAGAAGAACAGCTCGCTCTTCTCGGAGTTCCGACAGCGCCCTTGTGAGTAGATCTCGTTCACGTTCGTCTCCCAAATCTCTGTAATGGTTGTGCGACCAACTAAAAAGCCGCCGGTTCAGTGATGGACCGGCGGCTCGTGAGGTTCGAAGGGAGTGAACGTTCACTCGATACGAGGTCGCCGGTTGAGGTCGAGGGCGTCGGGGGTTCCGGTTCGGAACGCTCCTGGGGTGGCCGTGGTGGCCATCCCTGCAACGCCAACGGGCCGAATCCTGGTGGAGGCCGCATGCGTTGCAGCGAGCGCGCGGGCTGACCCGGCCTCGGTGCAATTGGTGTAACGCAGCTTGTTCATGGTCTCCACTTTCGGCCACCTCCTGGGCGACAGAACGCACCGTACGCGGATGCTCGCGAGGCTGTCAAGGCAATTACCGGAAGATTCCGAACTTTCGTCGGAAAATGTCCCGGCGAGCCGCTGCCGATCGACGTTCAGTGAAGCGCCCGGGCACCGAAGAAGGCCACTGTCAGAATTCCGGCGCCCACCACCAGCAGCCTGGCGTCTCTGTCCCGTCGGGCCCACCGATAGGCTGCAGCCCACGCCACCACTGCCACCACGGCCTGGATGGCGACCGCCTCGTCGGTTCGCGGCAACAACAGGTCCATGACGACCTCAACAAGGTGAGAAGGAGACCGATTCCCCATGGCACACCCTTTCGAGGTCGGGATGCGGGTTGGAACCCGCTGGGTGGTCTACGGAGTCGTGGCGTCGGTGGTGGGCTTCCTCGTCCCGCACGACACCGATGCCGCCCGGCTGTGGGTGGTGGGCCTTCATGTGACCGCTCTCACCGTGTTCATCTTTGCGCTGACCCACCGGCTGGCCCCGGTATTCGACCCGGTCGTGTTCGACCACTTCGGGCCGTTCGGTCGTCGACTCGGCACCGACGCCTCCCTGGTGGCGTTGGTCACCGGTGCCACCGCGTTGGTGACGTTGGCGTCGTCGGCCACGCTGGGATACCAGCCGTCGTTGCAGTTCCTGCAGCTGATCTCGGCACTCGACATCGCCTGGACGACGGCGGGCTTCTATCTGGGGGTGCGGAGACTGTCGGGCGCGCGCTGGGCAGGGCCGGCCGCCGGGGTGTTCATGGGCTCGATGTGTGTGATGGCGCTGGTTCGATACCTGATGGTGATCGGATTCGGAGCCGACGGAGGGTGGGACGTTCAGAGCGCGCAGATGCTGCGTCTGGTGATCCCCGCCGACACCGTGGCGGCGGCTCTCACCATCGGCGCACTGGTCCTGGGCGCCCGGGCTCAGGCCCGGCGCCAGGTTGTCACATCCGCCTGACGGTCAGCTCATCACCCGTTCCGCTTGCTCCAGCAGGCCGAGCCCCAGCCCCGCAGCCAGCAGCAGAACGAACAGTCCGATGGTGAGAGCGGTCAGCAAGCCGTACGTGATGAACACCAGCCGAAGCCGGTCGAGGCTGCGACGGGCGTCGGCTGCCGAACCGGCCGAGTAGGCAACTTCGGCCGCGCTCGCCGCCTGCCACACGAACACTGCGATGAGGATCGGAATCCAGGCCACCACCACGCCGACGATTGTGAGCATGTACAGCCCACCAACGACGAACCCCAGCACCGCCAGGAACTTCATCCACACCCTGGCCCGGTACAACGGCTCGATGATCTGGCGGACGATCGGATCGGGGGCGGGCGCCCCGAAGGTGGGATCTGGTGTCATGGTCGTCCTCGTTCGCTGATTCGCCAACCTATCAGCCGAGTGTGCAGCGCAGACCCCAGTCGTAGGACTGGTAATCCACCTTCGGGGCGGAGCGGTCGAGCACGCCGAGGGTGTCGGCGTCGATCCATGGCCGCAGGCTCGCCAGCACCCGCCTGCCGGATGCGGGCAGGAAGGTGGGCATCCGGCGTGGCCGCACGAAGTCGGATCCGTACCACGAGAACACCTTCGAGAGCCGAACGACGTCTCCCTGCGCCGAAACCTCGAGGCCCCCGCGCAGCAGGAACGATCGCATCTGATCGGTGAGCGTCGCCGCGAGCTCGGTCCCCGAATAGGGGGTGGGCCGCAAGGTGGGACACGACACCGATCCGCACACCAGGGCGGCGTGGATGCGGGGGTCGGCGAAGCGCCTGACCTTGGCGTGCTCCACGGCGTCGAGCGACAGCCGCTCTCCCGCCACCGTCACGAACGGCGCCGAGAAGGCACCGGGAACCCGCAGCACCGAGGCCTCCCCGGATGCGGCGGCCCGGGCGGCCAGTGCCAGTGCTCCGGCGTTGTACAGATCGAGCCAGTAGGCCAATGATCCGTTGCGGTCGAAGCCATCGGGATCCAGGGTCGCCATCGACGCAATCAGGGCGTCGAGGTGGGCGGCGGAAGCTGCCAGCGCCCTCGGGCCACCTGTTTCGACGGCACACAGGATCGACGCCAGCTCGGCCCCGTCGGCGTGACCGCTTCCCTCCGGGTTGGGGTTCCGTACGGTCGCCAGCGAGCGGAGGATGGAAGCTACGACGACGAGCGGATTGGGGCCTTGCACGTGTCTGCCAACCCGCTCGATCGATGCGACATTCCGGGCGGTAGGGTTCGAGTGGCATGCAGATCGCAAAGCTCCCCTGGAAAGCGCCGGCGCTGGTGTTGGCAGGCGTAACCCTTGCCTCGCTCGTATCGGCGGTGATCACCAAGTCGCGCCTCCCCGTCGTCGACGACCCCAGCGGTGAACGGATATCGCTGGTGTCGGTCTTCTCGGGTACCGCCCTTCGACCCACCACCCATTCTTTCCGGGGCGGGACGATCGTGTCGATGTTCGGAGGCACCGCCCTCGACCTGCGGCGAGCGGGCCTCCCCGCCGAGGGCGCCCACCTCAACATCACCACCGCCTACGGCGGAACCGAGATCACGGTCCCCGACACCTGGTCGGTGGTGGTCGATGGCACCACCGTGCTGGGGGGCGTGTCGGTGCGGGCGGTGGATGCGACGGCCGGCTCGTCGCCCCGTCTCACCATCGACGCCAAGACGGTGTTCGGGGGCCTCTCGGTGACAGGCCGCCCGGTGCTGCGGGCCGCGGACACTCCGGCATGACCATCCGCATCGACGCCCGTCGCATGATCCCCGGTCGGGGCGAACCGGTCGCCGACGCCACCGTCATCATCGAGGGCCGGGTCATCACCTACGCCGGCCCGACCGACGAAGCGCCCCACACCCCCTCGTTCTCGGCCTACACCACCGACGTGGTGATGCCCGGGATGTGGGAGGCCCACGCCCACTTCTGGGGCACGGCGAGCGCCAACATCGAATCACTGGTCACCCACGACCCCCACGTCGGGGTCCTGCGGGCCGCCAACGACGTGCGCATCCTGCTGGAGGCGGGCTTCACGAGCGTCCGGGAAGTGGGCGGCTACGGCGTCTACCTCTCGACCGCCATCGAGGAAGGCACCATCACCGGCCCGACCGTGTACGCCTCGGGAAGCATCCTTTCCCAGACCGGCGGCCACGGCGACATTCACGGCTTGTCGATCCCCCATGTCGACGAGTTGTTCGAACGCCACTTCGGGGCCCCCACCCTGTGTGACGGACCCGACGCCTGCCGGCGATTGGTTCGGCGCCAACTGCGCCTGGGTGCCCGGGTGATCAAGGTGTGCGCCTCCGGGGGCGTGATGAGTCAGGTCGACCATCCGATCCACCAGCAGTTTTCGGTCGAGGAGTTGAAGGCGATCGTCGAGGAGGCCACCCGGGCCGACCGGATCGTCGCCGCCCACTGCCACGGCAAGCCGGGGATCATGGCCGCACTGGAAGCGGGCTGTCGGACCATCGAACACGGCAGTTACCTCGACGAGGAGGCGGCCGCGGCGATGGTCGAAGCGGGGGCGGTGCTGGTCCCCACCCGGTTCATCGTCCAGCACCTCGTCGACCACGGGATGGAGGTGGGGATGCCGGACTACGCCTACGCCAAGATCGTCGCCATCGCCGACCTGCACTTCCAGGCCATGCAGACTGCCATCGCAGCCGGCGTGACCATCGCAACCGGCACCGACATCTTCGTGCGGTCGGCCCTCGGCCGCAACGGCCGCGAACTGGGATACCTGGTGGAGGCGGGGATGAAACCGCTGCAGGCGATCGAAGCCGCCACCGCCAATGGGCCGCTCACGGTGGGCCCGCAAGCGCCCAGCTCGGGCCAGCTGATGAAGGGGTTCGACGCCGATGTGATTTGCGTCGACGCCAACCCGCTGGACGACATCGGAGTGCTGGCCGTCCCCGACCACGTGACTCACGTGTTCAAGGCCGGCCAGATCGTCAAAGACGGCGGTTAGGGCTCTGGCGAAACGGTCGCCCGGTAGTGCCAGCGACGCCTTACCTGCTCTTTTCGCCTTCGCGATCTTGGGGGACCATTGAGTTCTCGACGGGACCGATAGTTTCCAAGTCGACGCCAGGATCCGACTGCGCCGAGCTCAGCTCCAAGCGCTGCACGACGAACACACCATATGCGACGCTTCCCCAGACGGCCATGAAGGTGACGAAGACGCCCACCACGAGGATGAGCAGATCGGGATTGGTCATGGCCCGCCGCGTTCGGTGGAGAGGATGAGGGCGCCCAGCGACCACATCGATGGAACCCAGATGCCCACGAAAATTCCCTGCATTCGGTCGGCGAAATACCATAGGTAGACCGAGAAGAGAAACGACAGAGCTCCCGCCACCAAAAATGCGAGCTTGATCACGAACAATTGATTGGACCGGAGACGATCCCGAACCTCACTCACAATGCACCTCCACTTTTCGACGTCATCATTTACCACTAATACGTAGCTCGGTGAGCATTGGATGACGACATCCGAGAACCGGCCCGACCGACGTGTGCCGGATGGACCCTTCGCCTGCATCGATCCGTAGGGAACAAGGCTCCTGACTCGGTCTGGTCGACCTGACCACTACTTGTCGACCTGTCGACTTTCCGACGAGGCCGCCCAGACCCCGGCGGCCGCACCCCGGCGGCCGGACCCGTCGACCACGTGGTTGGGGACTCGGCCTTTCCTCACTTGTGGCCCTTCCGGGACCGTCGCCGTACGAGAATGCTGATGACAGAGGAGGTGGACATGAAGAATTGGATCCTCCGGATCACAGCGGTCGTGGCGTCGTTACTGGCCCTCGAGGTGGCGTTCGGAAAGCTGCTGGCCAACCCCAGAGGCCGCAACCTGGTCCGGGCGTTCAACCGGCGGGTGCTGAACCCGCTGATGGTGAAGAAGGCGGGCCGGGGCAACTGGTACGCCAGCACGATCGAGACGATTGGTCGGAAAACCGGGCTGACCCGGCAGACGCCGGTGGTGGCCGACCCGGTGGTGGGCGGGTTCATCATCCCGCTCCCGTACGGCACCGAAGTGGACTGGCTGCGCAACGCCATGACGGCCGGAGCCGCCACGGTGCATCGCCACGACGTGGCCTATCCGGTGGACCGGTTCGAGGTGATGACCGGGGTCGAGGCTGCCCCGTTGCTGTCGAACTCGCGACGGGCGGCGTACCGGCTAACCGGGGTCGACCGGTTCGTCCGCACCCATCTGGCGGATTCCCACCTCACGGTGGTGGGGTGATCACACGATCCGGCGGTTGCTGGCCCAGCGGGCCAGTTCGTGGCGGTTCGACAGCTGCAGCTTGCGCAGCACCGCCGACACATGGGTCTCGACCGTCTTGACGCTGATGTCGAGCCGGTGGGCGACCTGCTTGTAGGCGTAGCCGCGGGCGATCTGGCGGAGGACTTCCTTCTCGCGGGCGGTGAGTTGGTCGAGTTCGGGGTCGATGGGGGCGGTGATGGTGTCGGCGAAGGCGTCGAGCACGAACCCGGCCAGGCGGGGCGAAAAGACGGCGTCGCCGGCGTGCACCCGCACGATGGCGTCGGCCAACTCGTCGGGTGAGATCGACTTGGTGACATAACCACGGGCACCGGCCCGGATCATGGCGATGACATCTTCGGCAGCGTCGGAGACCGACAAAGCGAGGAACTTCATGTCGGGGTTGGTCTCGGTGACCTGTTCGATCACGGTGAGCCCTCCCCCACCCGGCATGTGGACGTCGACCAGCACCACGTCGGGGCGGGTCGAACGGATGCCGTCGATGGCGTCGTCGACATCGGAGGCGGCGCCGACGATGTTCACGGTGCCTTCCAATTCGGCCTTCACACCCGACAGGAACAGCCGGTGGTCGTCGACGAGGAACACGTTGATCATGGGGACTCCCTGGGCATGCTGAGGTGAACCTCGGTGCCTTCACCGGGTTCGGTGTGGATGTCGGCCTTGCCGCCGTGACGGTCCATGCGGCCGATGATGGAGTCGGCGATCCCGCGGCGGTCGCCGTTGACTCCGTTGATGTCGAATCCTGCTCCCTGATCGGTGACGAACACCTCCGCCAGGGCGTCGGTGGCCTCGACGAACAGCGAGATACGGGAAACTCCGGCATGTTTGGCGGCGTTGGTCAGGGCTTCACCGGCAGCCCCGGCGAGGGCGCGCATCCGATCGTCGAGGGGGGCGTCGCCCACGGTCACCACTTCGACCGGGATGTCGAAGTCGGCTTCGATCCGGTCGGCGGCGGCCTGGAGGGCATCGGAGAGTCGTTCGCCTTCGCTGTCCGGCACCCGCTCGTACAGCCACTTGCGCAGCTCACGTTCCTGGGCCCTGGCCAGGGTCACCATCCGCTTGGAATCGTCGGTGCGCTGGATCAGCGCCAGCGTCTGCAGCACCGAATCGTGCAGGTGGGCGGCCATCTCGGCCCGCTCCTCCTGACGAATCCGTTCGCGCCGTTCGGTGCCGAGGTCTTCGGCCAACCGCCACATCCACGGCCCGAACACGAGCGTCACGCCCACCCCGGTGATGATCACGGCCAGCACCGTCGACCCGAGATTCGGTACCGCCGCCGATCCGAACAGGGCGAGGCCGATCACCAGCAGCACCACCCCGATCACGGTGCGCGAACGGAGCTTCCCGTCGGTGGGGTCGAACACCCTGAGGATGGCTTCGCGTGAGTCCACCTCCTGGCGATCGAGCAGGAAGGCCGCACCGAAGATCATCGCCACCGAGGGCCACACCACGCCGTCACCCGGCCAGATGTTGGCTGCCCGCAACGTGAGCAGCGACCCCACACCGATGATCACCAGGCCGAGCCGTTGGGCGCGGTCGATGGGCTGACGCGGTTCCATCTCGACGTGTTCCGCACCGGAGGTGGCGGCCCACACCCCCAGGTAGAGCAACAGGCCCACACCCCACACCAGGGTCAGCGCCACGAATGCCGCCCTGACGTACACGGCCTCGATCCCGACTCGCTCGGCGATGCCGGCGGCAAGCCCCGAGATCACCTGATCATGGGGATGCCGCTGAACCAGACCGACGGGCACGTAGGCATCGGCGGGCGGGGTCTCGAGCTGTTCGTCGATCACACCTCGTATGGTGTCAGTCTCCGACGGCGCAGGCAATACAGGATGGCCCTTACCTTCTCCTACCTCCTCGGGGTCGGCGCGGGGTCATACCCGATGGACGTGGAGGGCCCGACCGACGCATGGTGGTGACATGATGGAGACCGAACGAACCACGGGACCGGCGCAAGGCCCGATGCACCAGACCCTGATCCGCCCGTCGACCGGGCGGGTGCTGGCTGGTGTCGCCGCCGCCATCGCCAACCGCTTCGCTCTTCCTGTGTGGCTGGTCAGGGCGATCTTCGTGATCCTGGCTCTGTCGGGTGGGGTGGGTGCGGTGCTGTACGTCGCCGGATGGGTGCTGATCCCGGGCGAGGGCGACGCCAAGGCCACAGCCGGGCAGTTCCTGGACCGGATCGAAGGCCCTCGCGCCTGGGTCGGTATCGGGCTGATGGCGCTGGCAGCCATCATCGTCGCCGATTCGACCCGGCTGCTCGAGGCCGACCTGATGGCGGCAGGAGTGCTGATCCTGATCGGCGTGCTGCTGTACCGCGGCGACATCGGCTCCCCGCGCTCCGCCGGCGAGCGCCCCGCCAACGAGGAGGAATCAAGGACCATGACATACGTACCCAGCGGTGGCTCGACCACCGACACCCTCGATCTGAGCGGACCGGCACAACCACCGTCGCCGCCCCCCAGCCCTCCGCCGGTGCCGGCGGCTCCCCTGCCACCTGCGCCCCCACCACCCCCGCGTGAGCGTTCGATCCTCGGACGGCTCACCATGGCGGTGGGCCTCATCACGCTGGGAGTGATGGCGTTGCTCGACAACCTCGGCGTTGCCAACGCCACGTTCCGTCACTACGTGGCAGCGGGCATCATCGTGATCGGAGTCGGTCTGCTGGTCGGCTCGGTCCTCGGTCGGGCCCGCGGCCTGATCGTGCTGGGTGTGATCATGACGCCGGTCGTGCTGTTCTCTCCGATCACGGAGTTCGACTTCGACGAGACGTCACTTCTCTACTCCCCCGTGACGGTCGCCGATATCCAGGACACGTACAGCTTGCCCATCGGCAGCATGGAGATCGACTTGTCGGGCGTCGACTTCGACGGCGGTCAGGTGACCGTGGACGCCGAGGTCGGCATGGGCGAGCTGATCATCACGGTGCCCGACGATGTGGCGGTCGAGGCCTACGGCAACGTCGGACTCGGTGACGTGCTCGTGTTCGGCAGCAATTCTGCCGGCATGGGCGACCTTGGACTGCGCAGAAGCGTCGACGGCGACAATGGCACCCTCATCGTGGAAGGCCGCACCGACATAGGGCGCGTGGAGATCCGACGCCTCGTTGAGACACAGACATCTCCAGTCGTCCCACTCGGAGGCGACCAGATCGACATTGACCGACCCGACGAGCTGGACGGCTTCTACGACCTGGGCGTGGGGGACTACGTCTTCGACCTGGGGAACCTGACGCTCACCGAGGAGCAGGACGTCACCATCGAACTCGGGACCGGGAGCGTCACAGTGATCCTCCCGGCATCGACATCGGCCTCCGTCGATGCGTCCGTCGGCGTCGGGAACATCTTCTTCCCCGATGGATCGGCCGCCGAAGGTCTCGCCCCCCAGGCTGATTACCAGAACGGTGACGATCCGTTGCTGTCGATCACCATCGACGTGGGCGCCGGAGAAGTCTCGATAGAGGATGGAATGCGATGAAAGTACACAAGTTGGATGTGGTCTCCATGGTGTTCGGGATCCTGTTCACCGGACTGGGCCTGTTGTTCCTCACGTTCACCAACCCATGGCGACTGGTGTTCATCGACCTCGACTGGAGTTGGCTGGCCCCCGTGGCGTTGATCGCGCTGGGTGTGGTGGTGATTGCCCCGCTGCTGCGACGCAAGCCCAAGGAAGTGGAGCATCCCGGACCCGCCCCCGAGGACACCGCAGCACTCGAGGAGCTACCGCCCAGTCCCCTGCTCTGAAGGTCGCACTCGAGCCTGAAACGATCGTGAGGGCCGTCGAACTCGACGGTCCTCACGATCGTTCCCCCTTCGGCTTTCCGTCATCCCCGGTCGGTTCAACAGATCCGACCGATTTTCCCCGTACTCCCTGGATGCCGGGCCTTTCAGACCGTACTGCGGACCGGCAACTACGCCGCCACAAACGACCGCATATCTCAGGTTCACCCGAACTGTGTGGTCACTTTTCACCCGAAGCGTTCGATGAGTTCCTGTTTGAGCTCCCACAGCGCCGGCGACAGCGACACGTGGTAGCGGTGCGGGTTGACCAGGCGGCGAACCCCCGGGTCGAGCGCCGCCAGGTCGGCACTGCGCCGCTGCCGGGCTTCCTCGATGCCACCGAGATGGCGGCGGCCTCCGTCGTGATCGACCACCTTGACGAGGATCTCCTCGACCCGGCTGATGCGCCCGGCGTCGAGGGAACGCTCCACCCCGGGCAGACTGGGATGGTGAAGGTGGAGCGGGCGGGCCGACAGGTCGTCGCCCACCAATGCCATCACATCGGCGGTGGCGGTTCCCCGCTCGTCGTACACCCGCCACAGGCTCTTGTTGCCGGGGTTGACGATCTTGGCGGGCGTGTTGGAGATCTTGGTGGCGGGGACCCAGGCTCCCTCGTCCTCGACCGCCACCACCTTGTAGACCCCGTCCAGGCTGGGGTCGCCCTCGGAGGTCACCATCCGCGAACCGACCCCATAGGTGAGGCGCCCCAACAGGCGATCGGCGTCGACGCCGTAGCGGGGTGCCTCGTCCACGATCTGGCCACGGATCTGGAAGATGGTGAGCTCGTCGAGCTGGCTCGACAACACGATGGTGGTGTCGTCGAATCCGGCGGTGTCGAGCATCGCCGCCGACCGGATCGCCAGGTGTGCCAGGTCACCGGAGTCGAGTCTGATACCGACCGGTCGATGGCCTTTCGCACGGAGTTCTTTGAACACGGCGATGGCGTTGGGCACCCCCGATTCGAGGGTGTCGATGGTGTCGACCAGGAGCAGGCAGTCGTCGGGATACACCTCGGCGTAGGCCCGGAACGCCTCGAGTTCGCCCCCGGCCACCGCCATGAAAACCTGCACCAACGAATGGGCGTGGGTGCCTTTCGACGCCAGCCCCAGCTGGTGGGACATGCCGACGTTCGACGAGCCGATGGCGCCGCCGATCACCGCCGCCCGGGCCGCAGGGTTGGCGTTCTGGGCCCGGCGCATGCCGAACTCGATCACCGCACCCCCGTGAGCGGCCTCGACCACCCGGGAGGTCTTGGTGGCGATGAGGGTCTGGAAGTTGATGTGGTGCAGCAGACCGGTCTCGAGGATCTGGGCCACCATCAGCGGAGCCTGGACCACCGTGATGGGAGTGTCGGGGTGCACCACCCGACCCTCGGGCACCGCCCACAGGTCGACGTCGACGAACCCGCCCACCTGGTCGAGATAGCCGAGAAAGTCCTCGGCGAACAGCTGGCCTCCGGTTGCAGTGCGCAGGCTGCGGAGGACGTCGAGCTCGGCCGGCCCGAACCGGGCCTCCTCCATCCAATCCAGCATCGGGGCCAGCCCGGCGGCGATGCAGTATCCCGCCTGGTGTTTCCCGTAATCGGGGTAGCTGCGGAAGGTGTGATCGAACTGCGCCCTCTGCTCGGCCATGCCCATCCGCCAGTACAGCTGCGACATGGTCAGTTGGTAGTGGTCGGTGAACAGGATCCCGTCGGTGATGCTCACCAGGGGACCATAGGGCGAGGAGGCGGCGGGCGAGGAGCGAGGAGCCGGAGGAGCGAAGGATCTGATTGCCGAGGATGGTGACTCCTGCCCGCGCTAGAACCGGGATTCGACGAAGTCCTCGAGGGCATCCCTCCACGCCTGGCAACGGGCGGGCTCGCAGATGCCGTTGATCTCGACCTGGACAAAGCGCCCGCCGACGTTCCCAGCGATGCCCCGCGTCCCACCACCGGCGGGATCCCCCCAGCGAACCCCGAGAGGCGGGAACGTTGCGTCGAACACCGAGGTGCGTTCGTTGCATGCCGCGAAGGCATACTTCCTCATTTGAAACGCATCAGTTTCCTCTTCGAAGTCGGCTTCGAGGACCGTGAACGTCACGCCATCCTCGGCTACGTACGAAGCCACCTCGGCCGACACCGGGCGGAACGACCCGAGAGACCAGGACATCCCACACACCGAGGTGGACTCGATCGACTCTATGTCGTTCTGGGGAACGCGTTCACGGCGCTGCCACGTCTCTCCGCCGAATCCGAGGTCCGGGATCTCAACCGCGAGCGTGACCGGGTCCACTGCCGCCCACTCTCCCGACCGCGAGTCACCGACCAACAGCTGTTCACCGTCCAGCCGCATCTCCGACAGGAACACACCCGCAGCCACCAGATCGCCCGCAGAGGTTTCGTCGGCGAGCCAGGTGCCCGGCAGCAGGTCGTAGGCCAGTTCGTAGTTCCCGGGCTCGAACTCGAACACCCGCACCGTCAGCTCACCGGACTCCCGGTCGACTCGACACAACATCGAGTTGGGCAACCCTCCGTCACCCTGACGACCGCAGTACACGGTGTCCTCGGTGACGAACAACCACTGAGGTGGATAGGCCGGGAGTGGGAACGCACGCAGGATCCGATCCTCAGCCGGGTCGAGCAGCAGCAACTCCCCGTCGTCGGGGCACGACCGGGTCATCGGGGTGTCTCCTGAACCGAGGCAAGCGCTGTTGGGGAAGTCCTCGAACGCAAGGCGGGACACCACCCAGACACCATCGTCGGTCGACACCGAAACATCGCCCGAGACCGGATCGATGACACGCACCCGCTGGTCGAACGGGAGTGCCGCCAGCTCCGGAACCACACCGTCACGCAGCGCGTCCTCAGGAGCCTGGCTCGCGGAAGTCGGCTGTGAGGTCGAGCTCGTCGTGGTGGTGGCCGTCGTAGTGGCCGTGGTAGGCCGGTCGACCGGAGGTACCTCACCTCGGCCGCCGCCGAGCCAAGCGGCAGAGACAATTGCCGTGACCACGGCCGCCGTCGCCAGCAGCGGGACGAGCGACCGCCGACCGGTGGGTCGCGGCTCCAGAGCCGGCGGCATCAGCCGATCGGCCCGCTGCTGCAGGTCGCTGAACGCACTCCGAAGACGATCGTCGATGCTCACGAGTCCACCTCCTCGCCCAACATCCGAGCCAACGCCGCCCGGGCCTTGTGCAGATGTGCTTTGGCCGTGCCCTCCGCGCACTCCATGACCGCCGCGACCTCGGCGACCGAGTAGCCGTCCAGGTAGTGCAGGGCTACCGCAGCGCGTTGGCGGAGTGGCAGGCGCGAGATGGCGTCGAACACCTCCTCCACATGATCGGGGCCGGCGGGGATACGGGCTTCCCCTGCGAGCCTCGTGATCGCCGCCGCCTCCAAGAGTGCCCGACGGCGTCGTCTCCCGGCCCTCTGGATGGTGATCCGCCGCAGCCACGCCCCCGGCTTGTCGTAGGCGCCGACCCGGTCCCATCGTCGCTCGGCCTCGATCAACGCGTCCTGGGCGATGTCGTCGGCACCCACCCTGGTGCCGGAGACGGCACAGGCGAGTGCCACCATCTTCGGGAACTCGCGCCGGTAGAAGTCCGCGAACGGCTCGGGCCGACCCACCACCTGCGGGAGATCCCCTCCCTCGAACGCCATCAGCTGTCCTTTTCGGTACGCCACACCATGACACAGCCACGACGAGGACGGGAGGTTTACCCGTGGACGACATCACGCTCGTCGGCTTCTGGTGGGAACCGTTTCCGTTGACCGTCGAGTAGCCCTTCCCGGCTCACCGGTCGAAGCCGCGCTCCCGACCGAGCGTTGCCAGGAGATCCTCGTGGAGGTGGAACCAGACGGTGTGATAGGAGTCGAGGTTGTCGGCCAGACGATCGGTTTCGCCGGCCATGACCCGTTCCAGGTTGGCGGTGAGCCGGTTCCGGTAGGAGCCGAAGCGGGAGAGCCGGCCACAGAGGGATTCGAGGATGCGCTGGGCGGAGCGGTCCAGCTTGATGAGACGGTCGACCACGCCGGCGTCGTAGTCGGGGTCGCGGTGGTCGTTGAGGATCGACGTTCCGGCCACCGTCAACATCTGCCAGTCCGAGCAGATCTGGAGCAGCTTCGGATTGAGGCCAAGGAACTCGCCGTAGGCCGCTTCGACGTCGCCGCGGGCGTCGGCTGCCTCGAGCTCGGCGAGCACCCAGTCGGCGTCGGCGACCCGACCCTCGTCGGTGAGTCCCCAACCACCGAACACTCCCTCGAGACGCGACAGGAGACCCCGCTCGGTGAGCGCCCGAAGTGTTGTCAACGTATGGCCCGAATCGAGACCGGACACCGCGGCCACCCGATCCTCACCTGCGAACCCGACGCATCGGATGGTGTGCAGCACCCGGAACTCGTCGGCTGCCGATGGTCCTGAGGTCATCTTCCCTTCCCGCGCCGCCTTTGGCCTACCGAGAGGATCCCAGTCGACGTAGTCTTCCGCCATCTTCACAGCCGAGGAGCCGACCGCATGTCCACCAACGCCGAGATCCACGCCCGCCGCCTGGCCGCACTCCCAAGCGGATGGGGGTCGGCCTTTCCCGTCTACGTCGACAAGGCCAAGAACGCCGAGGTGTGGGACGTCGAGGGCAACCGCTACATCGACTTCGCCGGTGGCATCGCCGTGCTCAACACCGGTCACCTCCACCCGCACGTGCAGGCGGCCGTCGCCGCCCAGCTGGAGTCGTTCAGCCACACCTGTTTCATGGTCAACCCCTACGAGTCGGTGGTGACGCTGGCCGAACGGCTCAACGCCCTCGTCCCCGGTTCCACCGAGAAGCGGACGATGTTCGTGAACTCGGGTGCGGAGGCGGTCGAGAACGCCATGAAGATCGCCCGCTACGCCACCGGCCGCACCGGGGTGATCGCCTTCGGGGGCGGCTTCCACGGGCGAACCCACCTGACGATGGCCCTCACCGGCAAGGTCGCCCCCTACAAGCAGGGGTTCGGGCCGTTCCCGGCGGACATCTTCCACGCCTCCTATCCGTACGCCTACCGCGACGTCTCGGTGGCGGACGCAATGGATTCGATCGCCCACATCTTCAAGGAGGCCGTCGAGCCGGAGCGGGTGGCGGCAATCGTGGTGGAACCGGTCCTCGGCGAGGGCGGATTCGTGATCGCCCCACCCGAGTTCCTGCAGGAACTGCGCGAATTGTGTGACCGCCACGGCATCGTGCTGGTGCTCGACGAGGTCCAGACCGGTTTCGCCCGCACCGGGAAGCTGTTCGCCCACGAGTACGCCGGGATCGAAGCCGACATCGTCACCATGGCCAAGAGCCTGGCGGGCGGGTTCCCGCTTGCTGCCATCACCGGCAAGGCCGAAATCATGAACACCGTCCACCCGGGCGGCATCGGCGGCACCTACGGCGGCAACCCCATCAGCGTGGCGGCCGCCCACGCCGTGCTCGACGTGATCGAGTCCGAGAACCTGGTTGACCGCTCGCTCGGCCTGGGAGAGACGTTCGTCAAACGGCTCGAAGAGATGGCGGGTCGATTCGGCGCCATCGGCGACGTGCGCAACCTGGGCGGGATGGTGGCGATGGAGCTGGTCACCGACCGCTCGACCAAGGCCCCCGCCCCCGACCTGACGAGGGCGCTGGTCGCCAAGGCCCAGGAGAAGGGACTGATCCTGCTCTCCTGCGGGACGCTCGGAAACGTCATCCGCTTCCTCGTTCCACTCACCGCCGCCGACGAGCTGGTCAACGAAGGGCTCGACGTGCTGGAGGCGTGTCTCGAGGAGCTGCATTCCTGAGAGAGGAGGGCGGAGGAAGGCGCTCGACCTGCGCTGAGCGTACTGTGGGTGCTGTGACCAGTTACACGTCCGCAACGGCCCTCGTCGTGGTCGACTGTCAGAACGACTTCGCCGATCCGGCCGGCAGCCTGTACGTGGATGGCGGCGAGGCGATCGTCGCCGCCTGCAACGCCCAGATCATCCGGGCGACCGCGGCGGGCGCCTTCGTGGTGTACACCCAGGACTGGCATCAGCAGTCCACACCTCATTTTCAGAAGGACGGCGGGATCTGGCCGGTGCACTGCCTGGCGGACACGTGGGGCTCACAACTGCACCCGCGCCTGGTCGTGGCCGGACCGTCGGTGAAGAAGGGCGCCAACGGCGAGGACGGCTACTCCGGCTTCACCATGCGCGATCCGGTGTCGGGCGACACCACCCCGACCGAGCTGGCGTCGATTCTGAAGAAGGCCGAAGTCGATCGGGTGGTGGTCGTCGGGCTGGCGCTCGACTACTGCGTCAAGACCACCGCCCTCGACGCCACCGGTCTCGGGTACCGCACCAGCGTGATCACGTCCGCTACCGCTGCCGTCGACCTGAACCCGGGCGACGGCCAGAAATCGTTCGACGAGTTGCGGGCGGCGGGAGTCGGCCAGGACTGACCCCTACTTCTCGTGCATCGCCCCGGAGATGCGACGCCGCATGATGGGCGAGGCCGAGTGCAAGCCGATCAGTCGGGCGAACGCCGGGTCGTCGTCAGTCGACAGAACCACCTCTTCGCCCTCGAGACGCAGGTGGAACCCGTCGTCCTCACCGCGCACGCCGACTTCTGAAAGGGGCCACGAGCCGAGCGATTTGCTCCCCGCCTTGATGGCGAGGCGTTCCTCGTCGAGATCGATCACGACACGGATCTGAGTCCCTGCAGCGTCGAGCAGCAGCAGATGTCCACCAAACTCGGCCACGTTCACCCCTTGCTCGTGCACCCAGACTCTAGGCCCTTGCATGCACCGATCCACGGTCCTTCGGCGAAGTTGCCGACCTTTTCCGACAGGAGAGCTCCCGACAGCGATACAGTCGGCGCCTCACAGGGAGGTAACCAATGCGCAAACGATCGATCATGACACTTCTGCTGGCACTCAGCCTCGTCATCGCAGCCTGTGGCGACGGGGACGCCGGCGAGGATTCAACCGAGACCACCGCTGGCGGCGGAGACACTGAAACCACCGCCGCCGCCGCCGGCACGGACCTGCTCGCCGCCGTCCAGGAAGTGGGCAGCTTGAAGGTGTCGACCGACCCGGCCTATCCGCCGCAGTCATCGCTCAACTCCGAGGACAACACCTACGAAGGGTTCGACATCGATGTCGCCACCGAGATCGCCGAGCGCCTCGGAGTCGAGGTCGCCTGGGAGACACCGGCCTGGGACATCATCACCGCCGGCGGCTGGAACGGCCGCTGGGAGATGAGCGTGGGCTCGATGACCCCGACCAACGACCGTCAGCAAGTCCTCAACTTCACCCAGCCGTACTACTACACCCCGGCGGTGGTGGTGGTCCACGCCGACAACACCAGCGTCGCCGACATCGGCACCGACCTCGATGGCACCACCATCGGTGTGTGCAGCGGCTGCACCTACGAGCAGTTCCTGCAGAAGACGCTGGCGATCGAAGGCTTCGAGTTCGACTTCGTCATCGACGATGCCGAGATCACCGGGTACGACACCGACACCACCGCCCTCCAGGATCTGGCGCTCGGCGACGGCGCCCGGCTCACGGCGGTGATCACCTCGCTCACCACCGCCCAGGGCTACATCGACGCCGGCAACCCGGTCAAGATCGCCGGCGAACCGGTCTTCTACGAGCCGTTGGCCGTTGCCTTCGACAAGAGCTCGCAGGCGGACGGAACCAGCCTGTTCGAGGCGGTGGAGGCGATCGTCGCCGAGATGCACGCTGACGGCACGCTCAGCGAGCTGTCGAAGAAGTGGTACAACGGTATCGATCTGACCGTTCAGCAGTGATGCCAGCGAGGGACGCCTGATGGGAGCGGACAGCGAACCGGGACCCCGGCCCCCGCCAGGCGTCCCTCGCTCGGAACGGATGGCCCTGGCCAGCGCCAGGGTGCCGTTCCGCTACAAGGTGGCGGCGGTGTGGGTGGCCGTCATCGTGGTGCTGGGGTTCTTCTTCGCCGTGGCCGGGTTCGACACCGACTGGATGGTCGAGAAGCTCGGGTTCATCGCAGGCGGCCTGCTCTACACCCTGTACATCGCCGTCGGCGGCATCGTACTGGCGATCCTGCTGGCACTGCTGGGGGCGCTGGGGCGACTGTCGTCGAACCCGGTGGCGTTCGGCGTGGCCGGCTTCTACACCTCGTTCTTCCGGGGCACACCCCTCATCGTGCAGATGTTCCTCATCTACCTGGCTCTGCCCCAGGTCGGCATCAACCTGGGCGACCGTTTTCCCGGCCTGCCCGATGGGTTCAACCAGGCGTTGATCCTGGAGCCGACGGTGGCCGGCGTGTTGGCGCTGGGCCTCAACTACGGCGCCTACATGACCGAGATCTTCCGGGCCGGGATCCAATCGGTGGGCGGTGGCCAGAGCGAGGCCGCCGAGGCGCTCGGAATGAAGTACCGCCAGAAGATGCGGCGGGTGGTGCTCCCCCAGGCCTTCCGGGTGATCGTTCCACCCACCGGCAACGAGTTCATCGCCATGATGAAAGACACCGCCCTCGTCTCGTTTCTGGGCGTCACCGTCGCCTCCGCCGAAGTGTTCCGACGAGCGCAGCTGGTGGGCAAGGCCGACTTCAAGAACCTCGAGGCCTACATCGTGACGGCGGCGCTGTACTGGGCGTTGACGGCGGTGTTCACCGCCTTCCAGACCCGACTCGAGACCAAACTCTCCAGGGGTTTCACCAGAACCGCAGCACCGGTCAAGAGGCGGGGATGACCATGGAGAAGGAAGTCGTGGTCCGGGTCTCGGGCCTCCAGAAGAGGTTCGGCGACCTGCAGGTGCTGAAAGGCATCGACATGGAGGTCCAGCGGGGCGAGGTGGTGGTGATCTTCGGCAGGTCGGGCTCGGGCAAGTCGACGCTGCTGCGCTGCGTCAACTTCCTCGAAGACCCCACCGCCGGCTCGATCGAGGTGGCCGGGATGACGCTCGAGGGTGGTCACCGCACCCGGCGCAAACGCGAGCAGATCCGCACACTGCGCCTCCACGTCGGCATGGTGTTCCAGAGCTTCAACCTGTTCCCGCACATGACCGCCGCCGAAAACGTGATGGAAGGACCGCTGACCGTCAAAGGCCTTCCCGAAGAGCAGTGCCGGCAGCAGGCGCTGACCCTGCTCGAGCGGGTCGGTTTGGGCGACAAGGCCGACGAGTACCCGATCCGCCTGTCGGGTGGTCAGCAGCAACGGGTGGCGATCGCCCGTGCGCTGGCGATGGAGCCCGACGTGATGCTGTTCGACGAACCCACATCGTCTCTCGACCCCGAGCTCACCGGCGAAGTGCTGGCGGTGATGAAGTCACTGGCCACCGACTTCCACATGACGATGATGGTGGTGACCCATGAGATGGGGTTCGCCCGGGAGGTGGCCGACTGGATGGCCTTCTTCCACGAGGGCGTCATCCTGGAACAGGGAAGCCCCGCCGAACTGTTCGGCGCAACCCGGAATCCCGAGACCAGGAAGTTCCTCGAAGCGGTGCTGTGAACGTCTCAGAAGACCCTCACACCGGCGCGTGCTCGAGCTCCCTGATGAGGGCGGAACGCCCGTCGGCCGGTCGGTCGAACGACAGCAGCAGTCGCTCTCCTTCGACGTCGATCGTGACGGCTTCGTCATCGAGCGAGATGTCGAGTTCGACCACGTCCCACCCACCGATGTCCATCAGCTCGGTGCGGATGCCGAGGCGACCGGACCCGATGCCCACGATCACGGGAAAGGGACCGTCGGTCACGCCAACCAGCTCGAGCCGAGCGCTGAGTTCAAGTGGTATCGCCATGTCCGAGCACGGTACGGACCTGCGATCGCCCCGACAGACACATCCGACTGAACCCCCGACGGTCTAGTCCGCCGTCCATTCACCGCCGGGCGAACGAGTCGGCCTTCTCGGCGCCACGCCGTCCCAGCGGCTCTTCCTCCCCGTGGGTGGTGTCCTCGGCGGTTTGGTGCTCCATCTCGGCGTTGAGCTCGGCACCCACCAGCACGCTGAAGGCGGATATGTAGAACCACAGCAACAGCACCACCACCCCGGCGAGGGAGCCGTAGGTCTCGCCGAACGAGCCGAAGTTGGCGACGTAGACCGAGAACAGGATGGATGCCACGATCCACATCACGACCGCCGCCCCTGCCCCGGCGCTGACCCACTCCCAGCGCGGCTCCTGACGATCTGGGGCGTAGCGGTAGACGATGGCCAGCGCCACCATCAGGATGCCCGCCAGCAGCAGGAACCGCCCGATCATCACCGCCCAGGTCACGAGCGCCGCCGGGGCCAACGACTCGAGTAGCGGCGGCACCACCACGATCAAACCCAGCGCAATGCCGCCGAGCGCCAGGAACACCAGGGTCAGGAGCAGTGACACCCCCCTCAGGTGGAAGAACCCTCTGGACTCCTCCTCGTCGTAGGCCGCGTCGAGCGCTTTGATCAGATGATGGGCGCCTCCGGAGGCGCTCCACAGAGCGGCCAGGACCGCCCCCACCGCCGTCCACGACAACGCCGCGGACGACGTCTCCACGATCTGCTGGAGCTGAGTTGTGATGAGGGTCGAAGCGCCTTCGGGGAGGGAGCCGGAGAGTTCCGAGATGCGCCGGGTGACCGACGCCGGATCCGCAACAAGTCCGTATATCGACACGAACGCGATCAGGGCGGGGAACACCGCCAACAGGGTGTAGAAGGCGAGTCCGGCAGCCACCACCGGAACCTGATCCTCCCTGACCTCGTCCAGAACCCGTTGGGCGATGTCCTTCCAACCACCGGCCGGGATGTCGGTGGGACTGTCAGCTCCCACACCACCCCGGCCGGTTCCAATGTCGAGGCTGCGGTCTTCGCTCATGCGGTCGAGTCGTCCCGGGTGTCCTGCACGTCCTGGCGGAGTCGCTGCCCGCTCTCTGCCGCCATCTCCTTCATCTCGTCGGCCGATTCCCGGACGGCGTCCTTGACGTCGTCGACGGCTTGGCGACCCATCTCCTTGGCTTCGGGCATCCCCTCGCGCAGGACGGGCTCCACCTGTTTCACGGCCCGTCGCTCGGCGTCGGTGCCGGGGAAGAGACTGCCCACCAGCATCCCGCCCCCGAAGGCCACCAACCCGGCAGCCACCGGGTTGCCCGTGGTCGACCGACGAATGGTGTCGGGTGCCTCGGCCACCTTGCGCCCCGCCTCCGAGAGTGCCCCACCGTTTTTTGCATTGGTGTCGGCACCGGTTTGGTCGTCGCCCATGATTCGATCCTTCCATCCCGACATTCGCCGGCTCATGTTGTGGGTGGTGCGAGCCGCCACCCGGCTCGGACTCACACGATTCTCGATCTGGTCGACCGTGTGGCCGATGCGATCGCGGCGCTCCTCGATGTCTTCTCTCAGTTCGTCTGTTCTGTCAACCACAACTTGTCCTCCTGGATCTCTTCCATCGTTTCGCGGGGCACCGGGTCGACCTTTTCGAGTCGCTTGCGCCCGCTGGCCGCCATCACCACGGCGGCGATCGCCCACAGGGCTCCCACCACCACGAAGCCGATCCAGGGCTCGGTTGCATCGGCGATGCCCCAGGCGAGACCCATCGAAAGCAGCATCACGGCGATCCACCCTGCGAGTGCTCCCCCACCGAGCAGCCCGGCACCGGCGCCGGCTTGTTTGGCCTCGACCTTGATCTCCTCCTTGGCGAGCTGGATGTGGTCGCGTACGAGGATGCCAATGTCCGACGTCAGCCTGCTCACCAGATCACCAACCGAGGCGTCGGGTTCCTCCACTGGGTACGGTTCGGGTTCGTTGATCCGGTCGCTCATCGCACGATGCCCGGGTCGACGAACGGATCGGGGATGAGGTCCGGTTCATGGCCTACGGGTTGTGGGCCGGTCCACCGGTCTCCGTTGCTGTACCCGGTCCCTTGCGATGTCTGCTGTGTGGTGGATCCGCTCTCGGCGATCGACCGGGTGTCGGCGTTCTTGATGACCCGACTCACCACCAGTCCGGCCCCGAAAGTGGCCGCCAGGAACATCCCGGGCCGACGACGCGCATAGCGCTGGATGTCGGCGGTGATTCCGTCGATGCCTTCGATGTCGAGGCGATCGGCGAACGAGGCGATCCGGGTCGAACCCTCGCGCACCCACGATGAGGCCATCCCCTCGGTCGACGAAGCCATCGTGTCGAGTTCCTGCGACAGGTTGCGCAGTCCGTCGGCCGCTCGGTGCGACTGGCTGTCGGCTTCCTCCCGCATCCTTCCCCCCACCTCGTCGTAGACGTTGCGGGCCTGCGACTTCGCCTCCTCCGAGAGACGGTGGGCCTCGGTCTTGGCGCTGACGCGCAGGGTATCGGCGGTGCTCTCGTCGGCGGTGTGCGTGTCACCGGTGCTGTGCTGTGTCATCGGGGGCCTCTCTCTCTGGTCTCTGGAATCTGTGGTTCGGCCCCTTCCCGAGACCCCGCACCGACAAACAGACCCGTCCCAGAATCACCCGGAGGGATGAGAGTGCCGCCAATGCCCCGCCGCTCAGAAGTCCGTTTCGAGGGCGCGAACCACCGCCTGGGTGCGATTGGCCACCCCCAGCTTCCTGTAGACCGCCCGCAGATGGGTCTTCACGGTGTCGATGCTGACATAGAGCGCCGAGGCGATGGCCCGATTGGAGCCGCCCTCGATGAGGAGGGCGAGGACCTGGGACTCCCGTTCGGTCAACGTGGACAGGGGCCCGGCCATGTGGATGCCCCCGCCGTCAGATTCAGCCGCTACAACCATGCCATCGGCCTGCACGATCTGTTCGATGACGGCCACCAATCGCGCCGCCGGCAGCCGCTTCGACACGTAACCCGCCACGCCTCTCCTGGCTGCCACCTCCATCAGACCCGGGGTCGACCACCAGCTGTAGATGACGACGCCGCAAACATTGGGGTCGGCGAGCATGGCGTCGACCCCCTCGGGGTAGCGGTCGGGCCCGGCCAACCAGTCGTAGAGCGCCACGTCCAGCGTCGCACCATCCCTCATCGTCACCACGCAAACCCGATCGGCATAGGGCCGGAGCATCGCTTCCACCCCGGCCCGGATCACCTCGTGGTCATCGACTACCGCGATCCGGATCGGGTCAGTCGGCATTCCGCCGGCCACCTCTGTCGCATTCCATGGCCCGCCCCTACCCAGGGCAAGGAGAACGAGACGTCACATTTCGTCTCCGGCTCGAGTGGACTCGACCCGGGCACGCGCCTGCCATGTCATGGCGGTGCGGGTCACAACAGTTGACGGGGATGGGTGGGCCGGGCAGGGCTCGAACCTGCAACCAACGGATTATGAGTCCGCTGCTCTGACCTGATTGAGCTACCGGCCCGTGCTCGGTGGTGATGGTAGGCGTCTGATCGGGCCGACGCGAGGCGGACCGAACGCGTATGATCCCGGCTGCGACGCCCGGTCCGACCGGCACAACCACCGTTCATACCGCTCCCCGCTTCGACGCGGGTAGAGCATCCCAGCGGACGTCGCCGCCGCGGCGACAGAGAGGTTCACACGTGAACGTCGCACTCACACCGATCACCGAAGACAACCTGGGCGAGGTCTACGACCTGAAGGTCGCCGACGGCCAGGACGAGTTCGTGGCATCCAACCCGTGGTCACTGGCACAGGCGTACGCCGAGTACGCCATTGCATGGCCGCGGGCGGTCACCGTCGATGACGAGATCGTCGGGTTGCTCATGCTCGAGATAGACCCCAATGAGAAGAACGGGCGACCGTTCTGGCTGTGGCGGCTGATGATCGCCGCAGACCATCAGCGCAAGGGGTACGGGCGGGCCGCCCTGGCCCTGGCGCTCGACGAAGTCCGATCCCGCGGTGGCACCGAGGTGTACACGAGTTGGGTCGAGGGAGAGGGTGGCCCGGGGCCGTTCTACCTCGGTCTCGGGTTCGAACCCACCGGAGAAATCGACGACGACGAGACGGTGGCCCGGCTGCTGCTCTGATTCAGCCGGCTACCGGGCGAAGATGGCGGCCCTTGCCGCGACGCTGGTGCCGTCCCTTGCGTTTGCGGGGGGCGGCATCGGCATCATCGACGTTCCCCCCGCCATCCAGCTCGTCGTCGGCCGGTTCGGCCGTGGCGTCCACTGCACCATCGATGGAGGCGCTGAAGTGCTCGCGTAGACCGGGAGTGGGTGGGAAGACCCGCACCGGGGGCCCTTCCAGCGCGACGGTCGACCTGGAGAGATCCACTGCCATGAGCCGCCGCAGTCTCGGCGGCGCCCACTGCAGCCCGACCTCGCGGGCGAACCGACCATCGTCGATGGTGGAGAACAGAATGACGTCGCCCTCGGCCCGCAGCTCGAAGCCGTTGTCGCGGCCGAGAACCTCGATGTCGTCGATGTCCCAGGCTCCGATCTCGCCGGTGCCGGTCGAGATCGCCAGCCGCCCCTCATTGAGATCGATCTCGACCGCCAACGGCCAGTCGAGCACGCCCGGAACCGTTAGCTTCGCCTTGTATGCACCCATCGTCAGCCTCCCTCAGCCCTGGGGACTCACTGTACGTGGCGGCGAAACCACGATAAGGAGCATC
>JBHJOH010000143.1:0-6440 GCA_050329955.1 Acidimicrobiia bacterium
CCGCTTGGACGGCGCGAGCCGCCTCGACCACGTCCCACCAGCTTTCGAACGGAAGTTCGACTCCGGCCTCCTCCACCATGGCGATGTTGTAGAAGATGGCGTTGACGAGGCTCTTGTTGGGCATGTGGTAGATCTCGCCGTCGTATGTGCCGTCCTCCCACACACCGGCGGGCACGGTTGCGTACAGGTCGGCGTCCTCCTCCTCCCAGGTGGCGATCTGCTCGCTCATGGAGGCGAGGAGATCGGCCTCGAGGAAGGCCGGCGTGAGATGCGAGTCGATCTCGACCAGGTCAGGGAGATCCTGGCCGGCGTCGCGCATGCGGAGCAGGTCGGTGAGGATGGCATCACCTCGAATGTCGTACTCGACGGTGATTCCGTGCTCGGCTTCGACGGCGGCGAACTCGTCGCTGGGAACCGACTCCCCGTTGAACCAGATCGTCACCGTCTTGGTGCCGTCGGCGGCGGCGTCCCCATCGCCTTCCCCGTCGGCGGCGTCGTCTCCGCCGCCACAGGCCGCCAGGGCGGTCAGCAGCGCCACGAGAAGGGCCAGCCGCCTTCGTGGGGCGCCGCGGGGTCGGTCGGTCAGGTGTGTGCGTCCGTGCATCATTCGTGATCTCCTCGTCTGGGGTTCGGTTGGCGGATCTCGATACATCCGGGACAGGGCGGACCCCGCCCGCGACGCGACTCCCGGGTCACTTGACCGCCCCGCTGGTGATACCGCCCACCACGTAGCGCTCGATCCGGAGGTACACGAAGATGAACGGGATGATCGACAGGATGGCGAAGGCCGCTTGACCGGGGTTGTCCTGGAAGCCGGTGGTTTGGGTCATCAGGAACAGCTCATAGGGCAGGGTGCGGCTACCAGGGGTGGAGGTGAGGCCCAGCACCAGGTTGAACTCGTTCCACGCCTCGCGGAATGCGAGCACACCGATGGTGATCATCGCCGGGACCGCCAACGGCATCACGATGTGCCAGACCCGTTGAAACATGTTGGCGCCGTCGACGTTGGCCGCCTCCTCCAACTCGCGGGGAACCTGCTGCAAGAACCCGACGAGAAGCCACACCGCCAACGGGAGCACGGTTGCGGTGAAGGCGATGATGAGAGTCGAGAGCCGGTCGATCCCACCAACCGCCACCGCCAGGCGGTAGAGCGGGACCATGAGCCCCAAACCGGGGATGAGCCGCGGGAGCAAGGTGAAGAGCAGCAGCAGGTGGCGACCACGGAACCGGAACCGGGCGAAGGCATAGGCGGCGGGGACCGCCAGGAGCAGTGTCAGCACGGCGGTTCCCAGTCCCACCACCACGCTGTTGAAGAACGCCCCCTGGAAGCCCTGTTGGCCGATCACCGACCGGTACCCGTCCAGCGTCGGGGCCGACGGGATGAGCCCCGGGTCGGCCGACACGTCCGCTTTCGACTTGAACGAGATCGACAGCGTCATCAGAAGTGGGAACACGGTCCACAGCGTGAGCGCCGTCAATGGGATGCCGATGAAGACCTTCCGGGCCACGGACCGCACGCGGGTTGCCGTTCTCGTCGTCATCGGCCATCCAGGTCGTAGCGCCGCGAAACTGCCACGTAGACGAGGGTGAGGGCGGCGTTGAGTGCCAGGATCACGATCACGATCGCTAATGCCTCGTTGTTCTCGAGTTCGAGGAAAGCAGTCTCGTAGAGGGCGATCGGGAGCGTCCGGGTGGCGTTCACCGGCCCGCCACCGGTGAGGGCCACGATCACACCCAGGGAGGTGAGCGCCTGATAGCTGAGCAGCACCGTCGCCAGTGCCAACTGCGGCGTGACCAGGGGCAGCGAGATTCGCCACGCCCGCTGCCAGCCGGTGGCACCGTCGACGTCGGCGGCGTCCATCAGCGAGGTGTCGATGGTTTGCAGGCCGCCCAGGATCAGAAGAATCACCAGCGGCAGGTCGGACCACACCTGAGCGCCGACGGATGCGAGCATCGCCAGGTTGGGGTCGGAGAACCACGAAAGGGACGGGATGCCGAAGAACTCGAGAATGCGGTTCACCTGACCGAAGTCACGGTTCAGAATGAGCCGGAATATCACCGCCGTGGTGACACCGGAAACGAGATACGGAACGATGGTGAGACCACGCAGGAATCGGAGCTTTCCGGCCGCCCGGTTGAGAGGGAAGGCGAATGCCACCCCCATCCCCAAACCGAGCACGAGGGTGCCGCCCACGAACACGGCGGTCCGACTGATCGACCACAGGAAATCCTCGTCCGAGAACAGGTCGACGTACTGGCGGAGTCCGACGAAATACTGGGGGCCGCCGATCGAATCTGAGTCGAACAGACTGCCCCACAGGGCGTACAGCACGGGGAACGCCAGAAGGACGGCAACGACGATGATCGACGGCGCCGCCAGGACGTAGGGGGTGGCCCGGTGGTGGCCCACCAATCTGGAGCGGTCCTGATCACCCGGATCACCCGCAGGCCGCCGTAGGCGCCGTTCAGCCGATGCGGTCGACACCGATCACCTCTCCTTCCCTGGGATCGGGAACCCCCCGAGACAATGCAAAATATACGGTGTCTCCTGCGGCCGGGTCGGCCAAACCCCCTATTCCGAATCGCCGCCTATGCCAGGCTGAGCCGTACCATCAGTTTGAGACCCTCCCTGCCCGGGCAGGGTCGAGGGGGCGCGGCCGGTTTCGGGGAACCGGCTGCACTACCAACGGGACGCCCTATTCCATGGGCCTGCCGTTGCCGATAGAGATCGATGGCGCCGGGGATCCGGCAGGAGGAAACCGATAGATGACTTCGCCCAGCAGGGGAATGAACGCGGGCCGTCCCGAGCGGTCGGGGATGTCGCGCTCCCGGCCCATGCGGGTGATACTGGGCGCGCTCGCCGTGATCGCTGTCGTTGCGGTCGGGTACGGGTTGGCGGCGGCGGGAAGCCTGGCGACGGCTTGGGGCTCAGTCGACCGGGTCAGCATCGACGAGATGCCCGTGGGCAAGGATGACGTATCGGCGATGGGCGGTTCCCCCGGCGATCAGGATTCGGCGGCGCTCCGGGCCTCCAAGGTGCCCCCCACGGTGGTCGCACTGGTCGGAACCGATTCCCGATCCGGGCTCGACGACCTGGGCGACTTCGGCAACTTCGAAACCGCCAACGCCGACGTGATCCTGCTCGCAGTCCGCACCGGTGAGGAGTGGACCCTGCTGTCGATCCCGCGCGATCTCTACGTCGACGATCTGTGTGACGGCGGCCTGCACAAGATCGGCGAGGCCTACCAGGGCTGCGAGGACATCTCGGGGCTGAGCATGGTGGTCGCCGAGCTGGAACGCGCCACCGGCCTCGACATCGCCCATGCCGCCGCGGTCGATCTGGCCGGGTTCCAACAGGTGGTCGACATCCTGGGGGGATACGAGCTGTGCAGTGACGTTCCGCTCCGGGACTCGAAGTCCGGATTGGACATCGGGGCCGGATGCACCCTGGCCGATGGCGAACAGACGCTGCAGTGGTTGCGATCGCGCCACACCCAGGAGCAGGTCGACGGTGTCTGGCGTACGGCGGACTCGGTTTCGGACCTGACCCGCAATCAACGTCAACGCCAGTTCCTGCTCGACATGTTCGAGCGGGTGACCGACGGCGCCAGCCCCGACACGATGCTCGACCTGGTGAACGATGTCGCCCCCTTCGTCACCATCGACGATCGACTGGCGCTCACCGACGTGGCGGCCTGGGGATGGGAACTCCGGTCGACCGGTCTCGACACCGCCGAGATCCCCGTCGAGTTCGCCGCCACTCCCGAAGGGGCATCGGTGCTGGTGCCCACCGTCGACGTGCGCCAGTTCATCGACGACCTCACCGCCACCCGCTGACGCGTCGCGTCGCGCTTGCCGCAAGACCGGAGGTCAGGGAGACTCGGACCATGTCCGGCCTATCCATCGACCGCCTCGCCGCCCAGCTCGCCGACCTCGGAGTCGAGCACGGCGACACGGTCATGGTGCACGCATCGCTGCGCGCCGTCGGGCCGGTGGAGGGTGGCGCCGCCGGGCTGATCACGGCCCTCGACCGGGCGGTGGGACCGGAGGGGTCGTTGCTGATGGTGCTCGGGGCGCGGGATGACTGGGCGTGGGTGAACGAGCTGCCCGAGGAGGAACGAGCGGACCTGTTGGCCGAGGCCGAGCCCTTCGACGCCCTCCGCACCCCGGCGGAACCCGACGTCGGGACCCTGGCCGAGGTGTTTCGAACCCACCCCGGGACCCGGGTGAGCGACCACCCCGAGGGCCGATTCGCCGCCCGGGGCCGGCTGGCGGAGACCCTGACAGCCGAGCCCCCGTGGGACGACTACTTCGGCCCCGGATCGCCGCTCGCGAGACTGCTGGCAGCCGACGGAAAAGTGCTCCGCCTGGGCGCCGACCCCGACACCGCAACCCTCCTCCACCATGCCGAGTATCTCGCCCCACTCCCCGCCAAGCGTCGGGTGCGACGCCACCGACGCGTCCTCGGGCCCAACGGCCCGGAGCTACGAGTCGTCGAGTGCCTCGACGACTCGAACGGCGTCGTGGACCGACCCGGTGAGGACTACTTCACCACCATCGTCCGCAGCTACCTCGCCCTCGGGGCACACCGTCGCGGCACCATCGGTAACGCAGTCTCCGAACTGATCGACGGCCGCCATCTCGTGGAGTTCGCGGCCAGCTGGATGACCGAGCACCTGTAGCTACCAACTACCAGCTGCCAGCCAGAACGCGTTCCGGCGTGTTGCATGTTGCATCGGACGTCGGACGTTCTCAGCCAGCAGCCAGTAGCCTCGGCAGATGACTTCGACCGCACACTGGGACTCGGTGTGGCAGAGCCGGCAGGCCGAGGATGTGAGCTGGCATCAGCCGGAGCCGGAGTTGTCGCTCCGTCTCATACGGGAGGTGTCGACGCCGTCGTCGTCGATCGTCGACGTGGGAGGCGGCGCATCCCGGCTGGTGGACCTGCTGGTGGGGCACGGCTACCGGGATCTGACTGTCGTCGACATCGCTGAGGGCGCGCTGGACCAGGCACGGAGTCGGCTGGCGGCCGAGGCATCGTTGATCACCTGGGTCACCGGCGACATCACCGACCACGACTTCGGGCGCACCTTCGAGGTGTGGCACGACCGGGCCGTGCTCCACTTCCTGACCGAGGAAGCCGATCGGGACCGCTACCTCGCCACGATGCGCCGCTCACTCGATCCCGGCGCCCACGCCATCATCGCCACGTTCGCTCCCGACGGTCCCGACCGCTGTAGCGGTCTACCGGTGCGACGGTACCGGGAAAGGGAGCTCACTGCCGCCCTCGGCGACGCCTTCGCCCCGGTTCGCCACCACCGGGAGCTCCATGTGACCCCCGCCGGGGCATCACAGTCCTTCATCTACGGGTTGTTCCGCCGTCGATAACTACCGTGCCGATGGCGAACCGGCCAACGGTTCGAGGTTGGTCGGTTCCAGACACCAGGAGCAGTCATGTCGCGACGGAGCGCACAGTGGTACGGCGGCGATGACCGCGACGCCTACATCCACCGGGCATGGATGCGACGTGGATTGCCGCCGCACGCCTTCGACGGTCGGCCCCACATCGCCATCGCCAACACCGCCTCAGACCTCACACCCTGCAACGCCCATCTGAACGAGGTGGCAGAGTCCGTCAAGCAGGGAGTCTGGGAGGCGGGTGGCGTTCCGCTCAACCTCCCAGTGGTCTCGCTCGGCGAGACCCAGGTCAGACCCACCGCCATGTTGTGGCGCAACATGGCCGCCATGGCGACGGAGGAGATGCTGCGCGCCAACCCGATCGACGGCGTGGTCCTGCTGGGCGGCTGCGACAAGACCATTCCTTCGTTGCTGATGGCGGCCGCCTCGGTGGATCTGCCGGCGGTGGTGGTTCCGGGGGGACCCATGGTCACCGGCACCTTCCGGGGCGTCCCACTCGGCTGCGGTACCGACGTGTGGAGGCTGAGCGAGGAAACCAGGGCCGGCACCATCGACCGGGAGGACTTCCTCCGTTCGGAGTCGGCCATGATCTCGAGCAAGGGTCACTGCAACACGATGGGTACCGCTTCCACCATGGGTCTGCTGGCCGAGGTGCTCGGCAGCACGCTCCCGGGGACCGCCGGAACCCCCGCCACCGACGCCCGGCTGCTGGAAGCGTCCCACGCCACCGGGCGCCTGGCCGTGGAACTGGTCGAGGCAGACCGCCGACCGAGCACCATCTTCTCTCGGGGATCATTCCTCAACGCCATCGTGGCCCTCGCCGCCATCGGAGGCTCGACCAACGCCGTCATGCATCTGCTGGCGATCGCCGGGCGACTGGGGATCGACCTCACGCTCCACGACATGGATGCGACCGGCTCGGGCGTGCCGCTGCTGGTGGACCTGCAGCCGGCCGGACGGTTCCTGATGGATGACCTCCATCGGGCAGGCGGCCTGCTGGCGGTGCTGAGGGAGATCAAGGA